>JBBDWV010000041.1:28013-60636 GCA_040902655.1 Mycobacteriales bacterium | reverse complement strand
GGCTGTGGGCAGCCGGACGGGGGCAGCCGACCGTCGCACGCCGCCGGATGCGGCTGATGAGCGCCGGGACCGGGGTGCTCGCGCTGACCCTGCTGCTGGTCGGAGCCAACGTCGGGCGCGACGCGGTGCTGCTGGACCTCACCGTCCAGGCGGGTGTGCTGGCCAGCGCGATCGGCTTCGGTCTGGGCTTCAGCCCGCCGCGCGCGATCCGGATGTCGTGGTCGCAGCCCGAGCGGGACCGCCTGCAGAGCGCGACGATGGCTGTGCTCGGCGCGACGACCGTCGACGACGTGGCGCGCGCACTCCTGCCGCCCACGGCGGCCATCGTCGGCGGTGCAGGCGCAGCGCTCGTGGATGCCAGCGGCACCGTCTCGGCCTCCTACGGCGCCGCGCCGCCGGTGGGGATGCGCCTGCTGCCGGAGCAGCCGTCCGGGGCGGACAGCACGCCGCTGCAGATCGTCCCGCTCGGCGACGGCCGGGGCGACCTGGTCGTCTGGACCAGCGCCTACACCCGGTTCTTCGGCCTCGAGGGGGTCGGTCTGCTGTCCGCCATGGCCGCCGTCGCCGGGCTCGCGCTGCAGCGCTGCGCCCTGCTGGCCGAGGAGCGCGAGCAGCGCGTCGTCCTGGAGCGGACCCAGCGAGAGGCCGAGCTGGCCCAGCAGGAGGCCGAGCGCGCCCGGCAGGAGGCGACCCAGGCCAACCTGGCCAAGAGCGAGTTCCTGTCGCGGATGAGCCACGAGTTCCGTACGCCGCTCAACGCCATCCTCGGCTTCGGCCAGCTGCTCGAGCTCACGGAGCTGAACACCGACGACGAGGAGGCGGTCGGCCACATCGTCAAGGCCGGCCGGCACCTGCTCGCGCTGGTCAACGACGTCCTGGACCTCTCGCGCATCGAGGCCGGGGCGATGACGATCTCGCTCGAGCCGGTGCACACGGCAGAACTGCTCGACGACGCGGCGGCCCTGATCCGGCCGCTGGCGGACGCGCGCTCCATCCGGCTGGCCGTCTCGCCCGAGCACTGCGACGCGTACGTGCACACCGACCGTCAGCGGTGCCGGCAGATCCTGCTCAACCTGCTGTCGAACGCGGTCAAGTACAACCACGACGGCGGTGAGGTGCAGGTGTCCTGCGAGCGCCGGGCGGGCGACCTGCTGCGGGTATCGGTCCGCGACAGCGGCCCCGGCATCGACCCGGCCCGCCAGCATCGGCTGTTCGAGCCGTTCGAGCGGCTCGACGCGGAGGCCGCCGGCGTGGAAGGGACCGGCCTGGGCCTGGCCCTCACCAGGCAGCTGGTGCACGCGATGGGAGGACAGATCGGCGTCACCAGCGCCACCGGCGAGGGCTCGACCTTCTGGATCGACCTACCGATCACCGAGCAGCCGGTGGAGGCCATCCACCCCGCCGCACCGCCGGCACCGTCTGCCGGCGGACGGCGGACGCTGCTGCTGGTCGAGGACAACCTGACCAACCTGCGGCTGGTCGAGGCGATGCTGCGCCGGCGGCCGGAGATCTCCGTGCTGCCCGCGATGCTGGGCCGGCTGGCCCTGGAGCTGGCCTCCCAGCACCTGCCCGACATCGTCGTGCTCGACCTGCACCTGCCCGACCTGTCCGGCCGGGACGTGCTGAACCGGTTGCAGTCCGACCCGCGGACACGGCACATCCCGGTGGTCATCGCCAGCGCCGACGCCAGCCCTAACCGGGTGCGGCAGCTGCGGGAGGAAGGCGCGTTCGACTACGTCACCAAGCCGCTGGACGTGCACCGCTTCCTCGAGGTGGTGGACGCCGCGCTCGAGCAGCCCGACGCCCGCCGTCCCGGCTGAGGCCCGCTCAGCCGACCGCGACGACCGACAACCTGCCCCCGCCGTACCCGACGATGTGCAACTGCAGGTCGACCCGGCGCATCACGTAGCCGAGCACCCGGCCGATCTCGGCCGGGAGCGGCTCCCCCACCGCGTACACCCGGTACAGCCGCAGGGCGGGCGCCCCGGGGGTGTTGAAGGCCGCAGCCAGCACGTTGAGGACCTCGTCGGCGTTCTCGGACAGGTCGGCGGACAGCACGCCCGAGGCCAGTGCCTGCTCGGCCTCGGTGACGGGCACAGCGCCCAGGGCCGCACCCGCGTGGGCGGCCAGCGACAGCTCGCAGGCCACCACCGCGCCGGTCACGGTGTCGTCGGTGACGTAGACCGCCACGAGCGCGGGCTCACGCCCCGGCAGGACGGGAGGGCCGGGAGCGACCTCGACCGCTCCGCCGGTGAGCGTCTGCAGGAGCTCACCGACCTGCGCCGCCTGCGGCACCGGAACGGGGACGACCGGGGTGGCGAGCTGACCGGGGGTCATCGGATCTCCTCCGTCCACGTCGAACCGGCCTCTGTCGAGGTCGGCATCTGTTCCTTCGACAGAGCATGCCCGTTCCTGAGCACCGGCACAGCATCACCCGTTAGGGCTCAAGCGGGGACGCGTGTGGTCGAAAGACTCTGTGAGCACGGATCGCTCGACCGCAACTGCCCAGGGACCGGGCGGTGACTCCCCACTCTTCCCAGAGGAGGGTCGACGGTGTCGGCCAGTCATGCTCGGATCGCCCCACCCCGCCCGCAGCTCGTGTCCCGCCGATGACCGGCGTCGAAGGCGTCCTGCACAGCGCCCTGCGCGGGCTGTCCCTGCGCCAGCGGACGATCGCGGACAACATCGCCAACATCGAGACCCCCAACTTCCTGGCGGGCAAGGTGGATTTCGAGTCCAGCCTGCGCGCCGCCGCCGCGAACGGCGAGGCCCCGAGCGCCCCCCACGTGGCCCGCTCGCTGGAGCCCACCCGGCTCAACGGCAACAACGTGAACCTCGACACCGAGACGGTCGCCGCGATGGAGACCGGCCTGCGCTACGAGCTCACCGTCACCGCCTTGAACAACAAGTTCAACGGACTCCGCAGAGCGATTGGAAGCGCCTGATGTCCCTGTTCGCCGCGTTCGACGTGGCGTCGTCCGGCATGCGCACCTCGCGCAAGTGGCTCGATGCCGTCTCCGACAACATCTCCAACATCAACACCGCCCGTCGCACGGACGAGGACGCCTTCCAGTCCCGGATGATCGTCGCCCAGGCCAACGAGTACGGCGGCGCCGGCGGCGTCCGGGTCGCCGGCGCCGTCTTCGGTGACCCGGAGGGCCGGATGGTGCACAACCCCGAGCACCCGCTCGCCGACGAGGAGGGGATGGTCCGGATGCCGGACATCGACCTCGGCGACCAGATGACCCAGCTGATGATCGCCCAGCGCAGCTACCAGGCGAACATCTCGGTGATCGAGCGGGCCAAGGACGCCTACTCCCAGGCCCTGCGGCTGGGGCAGCGCTGATGAGCATCTCGCCGATCGGCTTCGAGCCGGGCCTGCCGGGCCTGTCCGGCATCGCGCTCCCCAGCATGCCGACCGTGGACACGGTCGCCAAGCCCGACGAGGGCTTCGCGAACATGGTCACCCAGGGCATCGAGAACCTGCAGGGCCTGCACTCGACCACCGACACGCTCGCCGTCCAGGCCGCCACCGGCGACCTGAAGGACATCCACGACTACATGATCGCCAGCGCGCAGTCCGGCCTCGCGACCGAGATGACCGTTGCCGTCCGTAACAAGGCCGTCGAGGCCTTCACCGAGATCATGAGGATGCAGGTCTGATGCCCGCCCAGCTCTCCAAGCTCCCGCAGAGCCTGCGCACGCTTCTCGCCGGCTTCACCGCCGGCCAGAAGGCCGTCACCGCCATCGCCCTCGTGGCGCTGCTCATCGGTGGCGCGGTCTTCACCTCCTGGGCCGCCAAGCCCTCGATGGTGCCGGTCTTCACCAACCTGGCCGCCGGCGATGCCGCCGCCATCACCGAGGAGCTCAGCACCCGCGGTACGAAGTACCAGCTCGCCGCCGGCGGCTCCACGATCCTCGTCCCGCAGAAGGACGTCTACCAGCTCCGGCTGGACCTGTCGGCGGCCGGGCTGCCGCAGGACGGCAAGTCGGGCTACGAACTGCTCGACAGCCAGGGCATCACCACCTCGGAATTCCGCCAGCGGGTCGACTTCCAGCGGGCGCTCGAGGGCGAGCTGACCAAGACCATCACCTCGATCGAGGGTGTCGAGGCCGCCACCGTGCACCTGGTCATGCCCGAGGAGGCGCTGTTCTCCGAGGACGCCCGCAAGCCGAGCGCATCCGTGCTGGTCAAGACCAAGCCGGGCAAGAACCTGACCGGCGGCCAGGTGCAGGCCGTGGTCAACCTGGTCTCCTCCAGCGTCGAGGGCCTCACGCCCGACCAGGTGACGCTCGCCGACGCCAACGGCACCGTGCTGTCGGCCGCCGGCGAGGACGGCGCCAACGCCGCCGCGGGCGACGCCCGCGCCGTGCAGACCGCGGCGTTCGAGAAGGAGCTGCAGACCTCGGTGCAGGAGATGCTCACCCCGATCGTCGGCAGCGGCAAGGCCGTCGTGCGGGTCAAGGCCGCGCTGGACTTCGACAAGCGGGCCACCACGAGCGAGCGGTTCAACCCCGAGGACAAGCAGGCGCCTGCCGTGAACGAGTCCGTCACCACGGAGAAGTATGAGGGGGGCGGGCAGATCGTCGGCGGCGTCCTCGGCCCGGAGAACGTCAACAACCCGGCCCTGGCCGGTGGCGACAGCACCTACGAGAAGGGGCAGGAGAGCCGCACGCTGGCGGTCGACAAGGTCACCGAGCAGGTGCAGTCGGCTCCGGGCAAGGTCGAGCGGCTGTCGGTCGCCGTCGTCCTGGACGCCGAGGCCGCCGGCGTCATCGCCCCGGCCGAGATCGAGCAGCTGGTCGCCGCCGCCGCCGGCATCGACCGGGAGCGCGGCGACGTCGTCGAGGTCAGCCGGATGGCGTTCGACGAGACGGCCGCCAATGCCGCGGCGGAGGAGTTCGCCAAGATCGAGGCCGCCGAGCAGGCGGCCGAACGCGCGAATTTGATCCGCACCGTCGGTGTGCTGCTGGTCGTCGGACTGCTCCTGCTCTACGCCCTGCGCGTCATGCGCCGCGACCAGCGCACGGAGGTCGAGCTGCCGTACGACATCGTCGCCACGCAGATCGATGCGGACGCGGCGGAGGCCGCGGCGCTGGCCGCTGCCGCCGAGCGGCGGGCACTCGAGCCGCCACCGCTCAGCGTCGAGGACAGGCAGCGCATCCACATCCAGGGCGAGATCGGCGAGCTCGTCGAGCGCCAGCCCGAAGAGGTCGCGCAGTTGCTCCGCGGCTGGCTCGCCGACCGGAGGTCCTGACGATGGCCGACACCGCCACGATCACCGGACCGCAGAAGGCCGCCATCCTGCTCGTGCAGCTCGGTCGGGAGCGCTCCGCCCTCGTCCTGAAGTCGCTGCGCGAGAGCGAGGTCGAGGAGGTCCTCAACGAGATCGCCCGCCTGGAGGCCGTCGGCAACGACGTCGTCGACGCGGTGATGGAGGAGTTCCAGGAGCTCGCCACCGCTCGCCGGCACTACGGCAAGGGCGGCATGGACTTCGCCCGCGAGATCCTCGAGGCCAGCATGGGGGCGGAGAAGGCCGCCGAGCTGCTCAAGCGGATGGAGGCCTCGCTGGTCGAGATGCCCTTCGAGTTCCTGCGCCGGGCGGATGCGCGCCAGGTGCTGTCCTTCCTGCAGGACGAGCACCCGCAGACGGTCGCCCTGGTGCTGGCCCACATGCGGGCCGAGCAGGCCGCGGTCGTGCTGTCCGGCATGCCGAACGACCTGCAGGCCGACGTCGCCCACCGGGTCGCCACCATGGAGAACACCTCCCCGGAGGTGATCCGGCAGGTCGAGACCATTCTCGAGCGCAAGCTCTCCTCGGTGCTGCAGTCCAACGACTTCTCCGCCGCCGGCGGCCTCCAGCCGCTCATCGACATCATCAACAACTCCGACCGGGCGACCGAGCGGCTGATCCTGGAGGGGCTGGAGCGGCGCGACCCGGCGCTCGCCGAAGAGGTCCGCAGCCAGATGTTCATGTTCGAGGACGTCCTCACGCTCGACGACCGCTCCGTGCAGCTGGTGCTGCGCCAGGTCGACTCCAAGGAGCTGGCGACGGCGCTGAAGGGCGTCAGCCAGGATCTCCGCGACAAGATCATGAACAACGTGTCGGAGCGCGCCGCGCTCACGCTGGCCGACGAGATCGAGATGCTCGGTCCGGTCCGCCTCGCCACCGTCGAGGAGGCGCAGGCCGTGGTCATCTCGACCATCCGATCGCTCGAGGAGTCCGGCCAGATCGTCATCAGCCGAGGGGACCGCGATGAGTACGTGGTCTGAGACTCCCGTGCACGGGACCGCCCAGCGCGGCACCGTCCTGCGCGGCAGCGATGCCCACGGGGTGCGGCCGGCCCGGATGGACGCCGACCTGCGCACCAGCCCGTTCGCCCCGATCCACACCGTGGATGCCCGGCTGACCGACCCGCACCTGCAGGACGTCGTCGCGACGGCCCGGCAGCAGGCCGTCGAGCAGGGACACGCCGAAGGCCACCGGGCCGGCTACGCCGCCGGCCTGGCGGTCGCCACGGCAGAGGCGCACGTCGCCGCCGAGCACGCTGCCCAGCAGGCCGCCGACGCGCAGGCACGACAGCAGGCACAGCTGGTCGAGGCGGTCGCGCTGCTGGCCGGGGCAGCTGAGGCCTTCCGCCAGCGGGAAGCCGTCAGCCTGGCCGAGATCGAGCACCAGGTCGTCGATCTGGCGCTGGACGTCGCCCGGGCCGTGCTCGACCGGGAGCTCTCGATCAGCGAGAACCCCGGACGTGACGCGCTCGTGCGGGCGCTGGTGCTGGCTCCCGAGGACTGCGCCGCCACCGCGAAGCTCCACCCGGACGACGCCGCGGTCCTGGGCGAGGTGAACTCGCTCGCCGCGGGGCGTCGCGTGGTCGTCGTCGCGGACCGCTCGATCGAGCGCGGCGGCTGCGTCGTGGAGGCCGCCGGTCGGCAGGTCGACGCGCAGATCGGTCCGGCGCTGGCCCGCGTCGCCGCGGTGCTGCGGGGACAGCAGCCGTGACGCTGCAGCTCGAGCAGGCGCTGCAGGCGGCCCGCCCCCGCGTCACCGGACGGGTGCGCCGGGTCGTCGGCCTCAACCTCGAGGTCGAGGGCCTGGACGCCGCCATCGGCGACGCCGTCCACATCGACGTGGCCGGCACCCGGCTGCCCGCCGAGGTCGTCGCACTGCGCGACGGCGGGCTGGTGTGCATGCCCTTCGGCACGCTGCAGGGCGTCCGCGCCGGGGCCTCGGTGGAGGCCAGCGGCGGCCCGCTCACGATCGGCCTGGGCAGCAAGCTGCTCGGCCGGGTGCTCGACGGCCTGGGCCGGCCCGTCGACGGCGGCCCCCGGCTCGAGGGCCTCGAGCAGTCCGGCGTCGGTGGGGTCCCCCCGCACGCCCTGCGGCGCGCCCGCGTCTCGGAGCCGCTCACCCTCGGCGTACGCGCCCTGGACACCCTCATTCCCGTCGGCCGCGGCCAGCGCCTGGGCATCTTCGCCGGTTCCGGTGTCGGCAAGTCCAGCCTGCTGTCGATGGTTGCCCGCAACAGCGAGGCCGACGTCACCGTCATCGCGCTGGTCGGCGAGCGTGGCCGCGAGGTGCGCGAGTTCCTCGAGAACGACCTGGGCGAGGAGGGGCTGGCCCGCTCCGTCGTCGTCGTCGCCACCTCCGACGAGCCGGCGCTGGTGCGACTGCGGGCAGCGCTGACCGCGACCCGCATCGCCGAGTGGTTCCGCGACCAGGGCCGGCACGTGGTCCTGATGATGGACAGCGTCACGCGCTTCGCGATGGCCCAGCGCGAGGTCGGCCTGTCCGCCGGCGAGCCGCCGGCCACCCGCGGCTACCCGCCGTCGGTCTTCGCGCTGCTCCCCCAGCTGCTCGAGCGGGCCGGCACCGGCGAGGTCGGCAGCATCACCGGCCTCTACACCGTGCTCGTCGAGGGCGACGACATGAACGAGCCGATCGGTGACGCCGCCCGCTCCATCCTGGACGGTCACGTGGTGCTCACCCGCAAGCTGGCCACGGCCGGGCACTTCCCCAGCATCGACGTGCTGGAGTCGGTCTCCCGCGTGGCGACGGCCGTCACGACGCCCGAGCAGCGGGCCGCCGGCACCTCGCTGCGCCGGCTGATGGCCGCGCACCGCGAGGCCAAGGACCTGCTCGAGATCGGCGCCTACGTGTCCGGCACCAATCCGCTCGTGGACCGCGCCGTCCAGCTCGAGTCGGGCATCAGCTCCTTCCTGCGCCAGGACATGCACGAGGCGTCGTCGGCGCAGGAGAGCTGGAGCCGGCTGCACGCGCTGGTCGGGGTCGCGTGAAGCGCTACCACTTCCGCCTGGAGCCGGTTTTGCGCGTACGCCGCATGCAGGAGGAGGCTGCGCGCGGGCAGCTGCTGGCCGCCAACGCCGCGATCAGGACGCAGGAGCAGCAGCTCACCGAGCAGACGGCGGCGTACGAGAAGTGCCTCATTCCTTCAGGAATCCAGCCACGTGCCGATTTCCTCTTCGAGCAGTCCACCCGATCGGCTTTCGCTGCCGCTGTGATCGAGCAGCGCGGCCGGGTGCGTCGCGCTCACGAGGACGCCACGCGGGCCCGCACTGCATGGAGCGAGACCGCCTCGCGCGTGGGTGCGCTGGAGCGGCTCGACGAACGGCAGCGCAGCGAGCACCAGGCCCAGACCCAGAAGGAGGACGAGCTGACCACCGACGAGCTGGTCGTCTCCCGCCACGGCAGGAGCGACCGATGAGCACCGGGCTCGCCGCCGTCCAGTCCCGGATGCTGGAGATCCAGAGCCGCTTCCCGGCCCCGGCCATCCAGCTCGCCGCCCGTCCCGCCATGGCGACCGCCGCGGCCGCCCGGCCCGGCAGTGTCGGCGCCAGCGCCGCGTTCGGCAACGTACTGGCCAGCTCGCAGACCCAGCTGTCCCGCGCGAGCGGACCCGGAGCCGGCGTCGACGGCGCCGCGGTCCTCGCGAAGGCCAAGGAGCACCTGGGCACGCCCTACGTCTGGGGCGGCGCGGCACCCGGCGGCTTCGACTGCTCCGGGCTGATGCAGTACACCTACAAGCAGTTCGGCATCGACATCCCGCGCGTCTCGCGCGACCAGGCCACGGCCGGCCGCGAGGTCAGCGCCGCCGAGGCCCGCCCGGGCGACCTCGTCTTCTTCAAGCGCGAGCGCCCAGCCCCCGACCACATCGGCATGTACGCCGGGGACGGCCAGTGGGTGGTCGCCCCGAAGACCGGCGACGTGGTCAAGATGCAGAACGTCGACCTGTCGAAGGCCACCACCATCCGGCGGATCCTGCCCGACGGCGCGGCCTCGTCCGCCCCGGCTGCGGCCGCCGGCTTCGCCGGTGCGCTGCGGTCCGCCGGGCCCGCCGCCGGCTCCGGCGCCGGCTCCGGCGAGGCGGCGTTCGCCGGCCTGTTCCAGAGCGCCGGGCAACGCCACGGCGTCTCCCCCGCCCTGCTCACCGCCGTCGCCCGGGCCGAGTCCGGGTTCAACCCGGCCGCGAAGAGCCCCGCGGGTGCGCAGGGACTCATGCAGTTCATGCCGGCCACCGCCGGCGGGCTCGGCATCGACCCCTGGAAGCCGGCGGAGGCCGTGGACGGCGCGGCCCGGCTGCTGAAGTCGCACCTGGCGCGCTTCGGCTCGACCGAGCTGGCACTGGCCGCCTACAACGCCGGTCCCGGCGCGGTCACCAAGCACGGCGGCATCCCGCCGTACAAGGAGACCCAGAACTACGTCCGCAAGATCATGGCCGAGCTCCGAGCGGAGGCTGCATGACCACGGTGAGCACCCTGCCCGCGGGCGCGGCGCCGGCGAAGAGCGCAGCCGGCCGTGCGACGTCCCCGGCCGCAGCCGACGACTTCGCCGCGATGCTGGCCGGTCTGGTGTCGGGGGCCTCCCCTTCGGCCGTGACCGCGGACACGGCCGGCGGGTCCGCCACCAGCGGGCTGCCGAGCGGGTCGACCGCGAACGGGTCCGTGCTGACCGGTGGGCCTGTCCTGACCGGTGGGGCCGTGCTGGCCAGTGGCCTTGCCGGCACCGAGGTGCCCGCCGCTGCCGATGGGCCCGTGCTGGCCGGCGGCCTCCCCGGCACCGAGGTGCCGGCCGGTACGCCGGCCGGTGCCGGCCTCCCCGGCTCGACTCCCGCCCCGCCGGCCGGTGCCGGCCTCCCCGGCTCGACTCCCGCCGCTTCCGCCGTCCCTGCCGCAGCCGAGGAGAGCGCTCCGGCAACCGGGACCTCACCCGGCGCTCCGGCCGGCGCACTGCCGGCCAGCGCGGCGGGAACCACGACGGGAACCGGCACGCCGGCTCTCGCCGGCACGGCCTCCCCCGGAGGGGCGCCCGGGCAGGCAGACGCCACCGCCACCAGCACCGGCACCGCGCCGGCCGCCACAGGCTCCGCCTCCGCCTCCGCCACGGGCTCCGCCTCCGTTTCCGCCACCGCCTCCAGCAGCGGGCCGGCCGCCACGGGTGCGAGCCACCCGGCGTCGGCGCAGCCGGCGACCGTCGGCCCGGTCGGGTCCCAGGACCCGGCCGCCGGTGATGCGACCGCTGTCGAGGCGACCGCCGTCGAGCAGGCATCGGCCACGGGCGACGGCTCCGATGAGCCCGCCGACGAACCTCCCGCCGCGCTGACCGCCGCACCGGCTACCCCGGCTGAGTCCCGCCCTGCCGGCCCGGCCGGTCCGACCGGCCCGGTCTCCACCGAGGCCGTCGCCGCCGCACCGCAGACCGACACCCGTCCGGTCAGCACGCCGGTGCCTCCCGCACCTCCGGCACCGGCCGCACCGCCGGCCACCCAGGTCGTCACCCAGCTCGCGCCGGTGCTCGAGGGCCCGGACGGCAGCTACACCATGTCGCTGAAGCTCTACCCCGAAGAGCTCGGCGCGGTCCAGGTCGAGATCTCGCTGCGTGGCGGCGAGATCAGCGTGGCGATGCATGCCGCCGACGACGTCTCCAAGGAGCTGCTGCGGGCCTCGTTGGCCGACCTGCGCCAGCAGCTGGAGGCCCATGGCCTCACCGCCAGCGACCTGTCGGTCGACAGCGGCAAGGCCGACGACCAGCGCGACAAGTCGGCCGCACAGCGTCGCTCCGGCGGCCAGGGCGCCGCCGACAGCGACGACTCCCCCGTACCCGCCCCGGCTCCGGACCCGGACGCCGCCCTCGACCTACGGATGTAGCAGCCATGACCACACCACTGTCCGGTCTGACCGGCAACCGGATCAGCGACATCACGGGCGCGAGCCCGGCAGGCGTCGCGCCCGGCAACGAGATGGGCAAGGACACCTTCCTCAAGCTGCTCGTCGCCCAGCTGAAGTACCAGAACCCGCTCAGCCCGACCGACGGCACCGAGTTCATGGCCCAGACGGCGCAGTTCACCGTCGTCGAGAAGCTGGACGAGCTGTCCAAGCAGAACGCCGAGCTGATCAGCGCCAACCGCGCGCTCGGCGCGAGCGGCCTGATCGGCAAGTCGGTCGTGTCCAGCGGCCTCGACGGCAGCGATGTCGTCGCCACCGTCACGGGCGTCCGGTTCGACCCGGGTGGCCCCGTCCTGCTCACCGGAGACACGGAGGTCTCACTTCCTGCGGTCAAGGAGGTACGCCCCGCCGGCAGCTGAGCCGGTGAGCGGCCCGCACCGGGCCGGCTCCCGTACCGCCTGTGATCTTCCCTTTCGAGCCCCACCTTCTTCAGGAGAGACAATGCTTCGCTCGATGTACTCCGGTATCTCCGGTCTCCGCACGCACCAGACGATGATGGACGTCGTCGGCAACAACATCGCCAACGTCAACACGGCCGGCTACAAGAGCAGCTCCACCGTCTTCCAGGACGTGCTGAGCCAGACCCTGCAGGGCGCCGGCGCGCCGGTCAACGGCGCCGGCGGCACCAACCCCGCGCAGGTCGGCCTCGGTGTGAAGCTCGGTGCCATCAGCACCAACTTCGCGCAGGGCGCCAGCCAGCTCACCGGCCGGGCCACCGACCTCGCGATCCAGGGCGACGGCTTCTTCGCCGTCCAGCAGGGCGGGGAGAACCTCTACACCCGCTCCGGCAGCTTCAACTTCGACGCCAACGGCTCGCTCGTCACGCCGTCCGGCGCCTCGGTGCTCGGCTGGAAGGCCAACGCCGGCGCGATCAACCCCAACGGCCCGCTCGAGCCCGTCCGGCTGCCGATCGGCCAGACGCTGCCACCGGTCCAGACCGGCACGGTCCGGCTCGGCGGCAACATTCCGGACACCGAGTACGACGCGGCTGCGACCGACCCGGTCTCGATCACCAACGGCGTCACCATCTTCGACAGCCAGGGCGCGCCCATCAAGCTGTCGATCACCTACACGCAGACCGGCAACGACACCTGGAGCGTGGAGGCGACCGCGCCGAACGCGAACGGCTCCACCCCTGACGCCGTCGTCGGCACCGGAACGCTCACCTGGGACGCCGCCACCGGCAAGTTCAACGAGCCCAGCATGACGCTGGCCGCCGCGGGCATGGCCGGCGTCGGCAACTTCACCAAGGACGTCACCGTGCAGTTCGGCACCCCGGACGAGCCGATGACGCAGTACGCCGGCTCCAACAGCGTGGCGGCGCTCGAGCAGGACGGTGCGGCCATCGGCGCGCTCCAGTCGTTCACCATCTCCCCGAACGGCACCGTCATGGGCATCTTCTCCAACGGCATGCAGGAGGCCATCGCACAGATCGCGATGGCCAACTTCGCCAACCCGGGCGGCCTGGAGAAGGTCGGCGGCTCGATGTACCGCCCGTCACCGAACAGCGGCCTGGTGCAGACCGGCGTCGCCGGCGAGGGCGGCCGCGGAACGCTGTCCGGCGGCACGGTCGAGATGAGCAACGTCGACCTGGCGCAGGAGTTCACCAACCTGATCGTCGCCCAGCGCGGCTTCCAGGCCAACTCCCGCGTCATCTCCTCCTCCGACGAGCTGCTCCAGGACCTGGTCAACCTCAAGCGGTAGCTCCCCCGTACGTCACCGATGCCGGGCCCGCTGCACGCGGGCCCGGCATCGTGGCGTCGTGGGCCGGCGGCCACCTGTGCAGCGGCACACATGACGCGGCCGACGACCGCTCAAGGCTCAGGTAACGGCCCCGGACGCCGATGGACTAGAAGCGGCCATGGATGGGCCGCACGTCGACTCAAGGATGACCATGATCATGCTCACGCGGCTCACCGGGCTGCCGTTCGCGCTCAACCCGGACCTCATCGAGCGCGCCGAGGCCACACCCGACACGGTGATCACGCTGTGCGACGGCCACAAGGTGCTCGTCAGCGAGAGCGTCGCGCAGCTCATCGAGCTGGTCCGGGAGTACCGCGCCAGCGTCGTCGCCCTGGCCGGCCGGCTGGAGACCTCGCCGGTCGGCAGCCCTGCCCTGCATGTCGTCCCGTCCCCCCCTCTGGAGCACTGAGATGGATCCGGCCACCCTGATCGGCATCGCGATCGCGTTCGGCGCGATCTTCCTGGCCAACATGCTCGAGGGCGGCAGCCCGACGGCGATGTTCATGTTGCCGCCAATGCTGCTCGTCTTCGGCGGCACCATCGGCGTGTCGGTCGCCGGTGGCCTGCTGAAGGACACGCTCAGCCTGCCCGCCGCGCTCAAGCACGCGTTCACGAGCAAGGTCACCCCTGCCGACGAGTCGGTGACGGTGCTGGTGACGCTGGCCGAGCAGGCCCGGCGCAACGGCCTGCTCGCGCTGGAGGAGCAGGCCCGCGAGATCGACGACCCGTTCCTCAAGGAGGGCGTCGAACTGCTCGTGGACGGCACCGACCCCGAGGAGCTGCGCGACATCCTCGACGCCAAGGTCGACGCCAAGCGGGCCGGCGACAAGTCGGCGGCCAAGCTGTTCGGCGACATGGGCGCCTACGCCCCCACCATCGGGATCATCGGCACCGTGCTGAGCCTGGTGCACGTGCTGGAGAACCTCGACAAGCCCACCGAGCTCGGCCACATGATCGGCGCGGCCTTCCTGGCGACCCTGTGGGGCGTGCTGTCCGCCAACGTGATCTTCCTGCCGCTGTCGACCAAGCTCAAGCGCATCAGCGAGCTCGAGGTCCGCCGGATGAACCTGCTGATCGAGGGCCTGATGTCGATCCAGGCCGGCAGCAACCCCCGCGTGATCGAGCAGAAGCTGCGGGCCTTCCTCCCGCCGCGCGCCGCCACACCCTCGGACGAGAAGGAAGCGGCCTGATGTCCGCCAGGCGGGCCAAGCACCACGAGGAGGAGGAGCACGAGAACCACGAGCGGTGGCTGGTCACCTACGCCGACATGCTCACGGTGCTGATGGCGCTGTTCCTCGTGATGTACGCGATGTCGGTCGTCGACCAGACCAAGGCCGAGCAGCTGGCCGGCAGCGTCCGGGAGTACTTCGGCACCGGGCCGACGCTGCTCGACGGCGGCAGCGGGCTGCTGGACACCCCGTCCGCGCCCACGGCCCCCGAGGAGCAGCTGGCGGTCAACATCCAGGCGGCGGTCGCCGCGCTGGACGAGAAGAAGGCCCGCGCGAAGGCGGTCTCCAACGAGAACGAGCAGCTGAAGGAGGTGCAGCGGCGGATCACCGAGTCGCTCACCGCGAAGGGGCTGCAGAACTCCGTCCGCTTCAAGATCGACGAGCGCGGCCTGGTCGTCACGATCGTCACCGACGAGGTGCTCTTCACGCTCGGCTCGGCCACGCTCCTGCCGGCCGGCCGCACCGTGCTCGACGGCATCGGCCCGGCGCTCGTGCCGATCCCCAACCCGGTCACCGTCGAGGGGCACACCGACAACCTGCCGATCAGCGGCGGGCGGTTCCCCTCCAACTGGGAGCTGTCGACAGAGCGCGCGACCACCGTGCTGCGCTACATCATCGCCAGCCAGAAGATCCCGGCGAAGCGGATGAGCGCCGCCGGCTACGCCGACCAGCGCCCGCTGGTCAAGAACACGCCGCAGACCCGGGCGGTCAACCGCCGGGTCGAGGTGATCGTGCGTGCCACGGCCGCCGACGCGGGTGCTCCCGTTGCCGCCCTACCCGCCGCGCACTCCGCGCCGGCGCCCCCCCGTCCGGCAGGCGCCGCCGCAGCGGCACCCGCCCCCCCGAAGGAGAAGCACTGAGATGGCCACGACCACGAAGAAGGCAGCCGCGAAGCCGGCCGAGGAGGGTGCCCAGCAAGCCTCCGGAGGCGGCCGCAAGAAGCTGCTCCTGATCGCGGTGCCCCTGGTGGCCCTGGCGGCCGGCTGGTACTTCCTGCTGGGACCCGGCGCCGGTGATGCCGGTGGCGAGGAGGCGGTCGCGAAGAAGCCGGAGGCCGGGGAGGTGCTGTCCCTCGAGCCGATCACGATGAACCTGGCCGACGGCCGGCTGCTCAAGGTCGGCCTGGCCCTGCAGGTGGTCGCCAAGCCCAGCAGCGGCCACGGCGTGACCGGCGCGGTTGCCCTCGACGAGGCCATCGCCTTCCTGGGCGGCCGCACCTATGCAGAGCTGGCCTCACCGACGGCCCGGCAGGCGGCCAAGGACGAGCTGAGCAAGCGGGTCGCCGAGCGCTACCACCACGACGTGATGGAGGTGTACTTCACCGAGTTCGTCATGCAGTGAGGCCGCCAGGAGCCGCGCGGTGACTCCGGTGCGCTAAGGCTCAAGCGTTCTGGGGCCCTGCCGATGCTGTGTGTGTGGCAGCAACCAGCACGACCGACATCGCGGCAGAGCACGCAGCAGTGGACAGCCCCGCGCCGCCGTCCGGCAAGCGGGCCCGCCGCAAGTCGGGGCCCCAACCCTTCGACTTCCGGCGGCCCAGCAAGTTCAGCCGGGACCACGCGCGGGCGCTGCAGATCGTCAACGAGACCTTCGCGCGCCAGTTCACGACGATCCTGTCCACCACCCTGCGGTCGGTGTCCCAGGTGTCGGTCGCCTCGATCGACCACGTCTCCTACGACGAGTACATCCGCTCCTCGCCGGATCCCACCCTGATGGCGATCCTCAACGTCGACCCGCTGCCGGGCGCCGGCATCCTGCAGCTGCCGCTGGGCATCGCGATGGCCGCGATCGACCGCCTGCTCGGCGGCAACGGCGACGGCAACCAGCCCGCGCGGGCACTGACCGACATCGAGAGCGTGCTGATGCGCGAGCTGCTGGTGCGGGTGCTGCACGAGCTGGACTACGCGTTCGAGTCCCTGGCCAAGGTGAAGACCAGCATCGTCCAGCTGGAGTTCAACCCCCAGTTCGCCCAGGTCGCCGCTCCGTCGGACATGGTCGTCGTGGCCACCTTCGACGTACGCATCGGCGGCAAGGAGGCGCCGGCGACGCTGTGCCTGCCCTTCACCGCGCTCCAGCCGGTGCTCGAGCAGGTCACCGGCCACGCGCTGTTCGCCGACCGCAAGGGCACCGACCCCGTGGAGTCGGCCCGGGCCATCACCGCCGGGCTCTCGGGAGTGCCGGTGGACGTCGCCGTGCGCTTCGACCCGGTCACCCTCACCTCCTCCGAGATCCTCCATCTGCGCGTCGGAGACGTGCTCCCCCTGCGCCACCCGGTCAGCGCGCCACTCTCGGTCTGCGCCGCCGACAGCACCTGTGCCTTCGCCGTGCCCGGAAGCAAGGGCCGGCGGCTCGCCTTCATGATCGTCGACTCGAACAACGACAAGGACTCCCGCCCATGACCGTGCTCAGCACCCGCGACAGCGTCCGCGACGCCGTGACCGCCGTCGCCGCCGCAGCCGCCCGTACCCTGCCGCTGTCGGCAGTGGCCGACGCTCCCCTCAGCGACGCCACGGTGGCGGACCTGCTGCCCCCGGACGGCAAGGGCCGGGCGGTCTCGCTCAACGTGCGCGGCGCTGCCGTCGGGCGGCTGGTGCTCGTCGTCGCCGACAGCCTCTCCTCCGCCCTGGAGAACAGCCCGTTCGGGGCCCAGGAGCTGCTGGCCGCGCTCGGTCCCGCCCTGGCGGACGCCGGCACGGCGCTCGAGCAGTTCAGCAGTGAGTCGCTGCAGATCGAGGCGGCACACGAGGTGGAGCCGGGCATCGCCCTGGCCGGCCTGGGTGACGGCCGGCTCTTCGCCGCGGTCCTGCTGCGCACCGGCGGCGAGCACGTCGCCACGATCGCGCTGCTGGTCGAGCAGGAGCTCGCACCCGAGGCGTCCGAGATCCCCGAGCCGCGGGAGAACGCGACCACCCACACGTTCCAGCCGCTGGACCAGACGCGCCCCGCCAGCCGGGCCGCGCGTCCGATGGACCTGCTCCACAACGTGGAGATGGGCGTCACCGCCGAGCTCGGCCGCACCCGGATGACCGTGCGCGACCTGCTCGCCCTCACGCCCGGTGCGGTCGTCGAGCTCGACCGGGCCGCGGGCAGCCCGGTGGACGTCCTGGTCAACGGCACGCTGATCGCCCGCGGCGAGGTGGTCGTCATCGACGAGGAGTTCGCCATCCGTATCTCCGAGATCATCGGTACCCGCACCCTCGACGCGGTCCGGCGCTAGGCCGTGGAGGACGTCTCGATGGTCGCGCTGCTCGCGCGACTGGCCATCTCCCTGGCCGTCGTCTTCGGGCTGATGATGCTGGCCGCCCGGATCCTGCGCCGGCGCGGACTCGCTCCCGGCAGCAGCGGCAAGCCGACCAGCCGGATCGACGTCCTCGCCCGTCAGGGCCTGGGCCGGAGCAGCTCCGTGCAGCTCGTCCGGGTCGGCGGCCGCACCCTGGTGCTCGGCGTCACCGAGTCCTCCGTCTCCGTCCTCGCCGAGGCCGACCCGCTGCTGCTCGAGGCGGAGCTCGCGCTCGCCCCGGTCACGTCGGCGATCGGGCCGGCCACCCCGCAGAAGCCCGGCTGGGGGCCCTTCCTCGAGTTCCTCAAGGACCGCACCGTCCGCACGTCCTGATCTTCCTCCCTCTTCCTTCCCTCTCCTCCGAAACGGAGCTCCATGTCCACGCTCGTGCGTGGCACGGCTGCGCGCTGCGCGCTGCTCGTGCTGCTGGTGATGGCGGCCCTCGCGCTCGCCACCCCGGCCGAGGCCGCTGTCGGTGCCAAGGCACCCGGTCCCGGGACGATCGTGCTGGCACAGGCGGCTCCGGTGGCGCCGGAGATGCCACGACCCGGCGCCCCGGCGGCCCCGGAGCCCGAGGGCGGCGGCTCGGTCACCCTGGACCTGGACTCCGGCGACGAGCCCAGCAAGGCCATCGTGGCCATCCTGCTGCTGACCGTCCTGTCGCTGGCGCCGGCGCTGCTGCTGCTCATGACCAGCTTCACCCGCATCGTGATCGTGCTGTCGCTGACCCGCAACGCGCTCGGCGTGCAGGCGATCCCGCCGAACCAGGTGATCGTGGGGCTGTCGCTGTTCCTCAGCCTGTTCATCATGGGGCCGACGCTGGAGAAGGTGAACGAGCAGGGCATCCAGCCGCTGCTGAACGGCGAGAAGAACTACAGCCAGGCCTACGAGGACGGCGTCCAGCCGCTTCGCACCTTCATGCTGAAGGAGGTCAAGCCCAAGGAGCTGGCGCTGTTCGTCAAGGCCAACGGCGACGAGCGGCCGCCGCGCCCCGAGGACGTCTCGATGTCGGCCCTGGTGCCCGCCTTCGTCCTGTCGGAGATCAAGACCGCCTTCATCATCGGCTTCGTCATCTTCATCCCCTTCCTGGTCATCGACATCGTGATCAGCTCGTCCCTGATGTCCATGGGCATGATGATGCTCCCGCCGGTGCTCATCTCCCTGCCGTTCAAGCTGCTGCTTTTCGTCATGGTCGACGGGTGGGCGCTGGTCGTCCGGTCGTTGCTGTCCAGCTACACCTGAGACGACCCCGAGACCGGAGAGACCATGTCCGACACCGCTGTGCTGGAGATCGCCCTGATGGCGATCATCATCGCGGGCAAGCTGGCCGCGCCCATCCTGATCGTCACGCTGGGCGTCGGCTTCGGCATCTCGCTGCTGCAGTCGGTCACCCAGATCCAGGAGGTCACCCTCACCTTCGTGCCCAAGCTCGGCGCGGTGGCCCTGGTCATCCTGCTCGCCGGCAACTGGATGCTCGCCGAGATCGTGTCGTTCACCACCGGGCTCTACGAGATGATCCCCCAGCTGGCTGACAAGGTATGACCCTGACGCTGTCGACGGACCTGCTCCTCGGCTTCGTGCTCGCGGTGGTCCGCGCCTCGGCCTGGCTGGTCGTCTGCCCGCCGTTCAACACGCGCATGATCCCGACCCAGGCCAAGATGGCGTTCGCCGTCGCCCTGGCCATCCCGGTCACGCCGGTGGTCGCCGCCAGCGCACCGCCCCCGGAGGTGGGGCCCCTGATCGTGGCCACCCTGATGCAGGTCGGTGCCGGGCTCGCGCTCGGCTTCCTCACCCAGCTGATCTTCGCCGCGGTGCAGGCGGCCGGTGAGATCATCGACTTCTTCGCCGGCTTCACCATCGCCGCGTCCTTCGACCCGTTCACCAACGCCAACACGGCCGTCTTCGGCCGCTTCTACCACCTGCTCTCGCTCGCCCTGCTCTTCGCGGTCGACGGGCACCTGATGCTGGTGCGCGGCTTTCTCAACTCCTTCGCCGCGATGCCGTCGGGCGTACCGGACTTCGCGAGCATCTCCGAGCTGCTGATCGACAACCTCGGCATGTTCTTCCTCGCCGCGCTCGAGATCGCGGCGCCGATCGTCGGTGCGCTGTTCCTCACCGAGGTCGCCCTCGGCCTGCTCAGCAAGGCCGCGCCGCAGATGAACGTCTTCACGCTCGGCTTCCCGATCAAGATCCTGCTCAGCATGCTCCTCGTGGGGCTGGCCATCCCGCTCATGCCGAACATCGTGGAGAACCTGGTGCGCCACGCGGTGCGCGACGGCGCGGTGCTCATGGGGGCCTTCTCGTGAGCAGCGACAAGGCCTCGAAGACCGAGAAGCCCACTCCGAAGAAGATCAAGGACTCCCGCAAGAAGGGTCAGGTCGGCAAGTCTCCCGAGGTCTCCGCCTGGCTCACCACCTTCGCGATGACGCTGCTGCTGCCGTGGACGTTCTCGCGCGCCCAGGACCACCTCTACGGGCTCGCCGCCCAGATGAAGGACGTCATCGCCAACCCGGACCCGGGGCTGGCCCTGGCGCTCTGGGGCCACGGCATGCGCGGCGCGCTGATCGCCGTCGCGCCGATGGCGCTCGCCCTCATGACGCTGGGCGTGCTGGCCAACCTCGCGCAGGTCGGACTGGTCCTGAGCCCACAGGCCCTCAAGCCCAAGTTCAAGCAGCTCAACCCACTGCCGGGTATCAAGCGCATGTTCAGCGCGAAGACCGCCTGGATGGCCTGCAAGGAGATCATCAAGCTGGCCGTGCTCGGCGGCATGGCCTACCACGCGCTGTCCGGCTTCATCCCGCTGCTCGTCAACCCCGGCGGGCTGGCCCTGACGACGGTGCTCTCCGGCGTGGGCGGCGCCGCGATGTCGTTCCTGCGCAACGCCGCGATGCTCGGCCTGCTGCTGGCCGCCGCCGACTACGCGATGCAGAAGCGGCAGCACCTCAAGGAGCTCAAGATGAGCCTGCAGGACATCAAGGACGAGTACAAGCAGGCCGACGGCGACCCGCAGATGAAGGGCATGATCCGCCAGCGCCAGATGAGCATGAGCCGCAACCGGATGATGTCGGACATCGCCAGCGCCGACGTCGTGCTGGTCAACCCCACCCACGTCGCGGTCGCCCTCCGGTACGACCCCCTGGGCGGCGCGCCGCGGGTCGTCGCCAAGGGCAGCGGGATCATCGCCGCGAAGATCCGCGAACGCGCGGACGAGCACCGGGTGCCGATGGTGCGGGACATCCCCCTGGCACGCGCCCTGCACAAGGCCTGCGAGATCGGCGAGGAGATCCCGGCGGAGCTGTACGGCGCCGTCGCGCAGGTGCTCGCCTTCATCTTCTCGCTCAAGGCGCGCGGCGCCGCGGCCGGTACACACACGGTCCGGCAGCCGGCTCTGGCTCTGCGCTAACGCTCAAGCAGGCCGTCCCATCGCCGATGCATCGAGGGACGCCAGGACGGCGGTTACCTGCTCCACGGACGGCCGGAGCACACGCGAGGACCTTTGAAGAGCAAGAGCCGCTTCGGCCACATGGCAATACCCGCCGCCGTCGTCGCCATCGTCTTGATGATGGTCGTCCCCCTGCCGGCGTTCGTCCTGGACCTGCTGATCGTCGTCAACATCACCGGCGCGCTGCTGATCCTGCTGGTCAGCATGTACGCGAAGCGCCCGCTGGACTTCGCCATCTTCCCGGCGCTGCTGCTGGTCGCCACCATGTTCCGGCTGGCGCTCAACGTCAGCTCGACCCGGCTGGTGCTGCTGGACGGCTACGCCGGCAAGGTGGTCGAGAGCTTCGGCGAGTTCGTCATCGGCGGCTCGCTCATCGTCGGCCTGGTGATCTTCCTGATCCTGATGGTGATCCAGTTCGTCGTCATCACCAACGGTGCCGGCCGGGTCGCCGAGGTCGGCGCCCGGTTCACCCTCGACGCGATGCCCGGCAAGCAGATGGCCATCGACGCCGACCTCAACTCCGGCCTGATCGACGAGGACACGGCCCGCCAGCGTCGGGCCGACGTCGCCGCGGAGGCCGACTTCTACGGCGCGATGGACGGTGCCTCCAAGTTCGTCAAGGGCGACGCCATCGCCGGCATCCTGATCACCACGATCAACCTGTTCGGTGGCTTCCTCATCGGCGTCGCCCAGCGGGGCATGCCGATGAGCGAGGCGATCTCCACCTTCAGCCTGCTCACCATCGGCGACGGCCTGGTCACGGCGATCCCGGCGCTGCTCATCTCCGTCGCCAGCGGCCTGATCGTCACCCGCTCGGCCACCCACGGCGACATGGGATCGGACCTGCTCGGCCAGATCGGCCGGCAGCGTTCGGCGGTCCGGATGGCCGGCGGCGCCGTCTGCCTGCTCGCCCTCGTGCCCGGGCTCCCGAAGTTCCCCTTCCTGCTCGTCGGGATCACGGTGCTGATCATCTCCATGCGACTGCCGGACGACCAGCAGGCCGCCGCCAGCGCCGCCGAGGCGCAGACCCCGGAGCTGCCGGCCGCCTCCCCCGACTCCCCCGAGGCGCTGGCCAACGACATGCGGGTCGAGCCCCTCGAGCTCGAGGTCGCGTACGACCTGGTGGAGCTCGTCGACCCGTCGATGGGCGGCGACCTGCTCGACCGGGTCCGCTCGCTGCGCCGCAAGCTGGCGCTCGACCTGGGCATCGTGATCCCGCTCGTGCGCACCCGGGACAACCTGGACCTGCCGCCGCACCACTACTCGATCAAGGTGCACGGGGTCGAGGCCGGCCGGGGCGAGGCGCCCACCGGATCCGTCCTCGTGATCGGCGACGACCTGACCGCGCTGCCCGGCGTCGTGACCCGCGAGCCGGTCTTCGGCCTGCCCGCCAAGTGGGTGCCGAGCGAACTCCAGCAGCAGGCCGAGATCATGGGCTGCACGGTCGTCGACCGCGCCTCGGTGATCACCACGCACCTGGCCGAGGTCGTGCGTACCTCCGCCTCCCGCCTGCTGGGCCGCGAGGACGTCAAGATGCTGGTCGACATGGTGCGCCGCAGCGCCCCGACCGTGGTCGACGAGCTCACCCCGGCGCAGCTGACCCTGGGCGAGATCCAGCGGGTCCTGCAGGGGCTGCTGGAGGAGGAGGTCGCCGTACGCGACCTGGTCCGCATCTTCGAGGCGATCTCCGAGCGGGCCCGCGCGACCAAGGACCCCGAGGCCCTCGTGGAGGCTGCGCGCGCCAACCTGGGGGCGGCCATCTCGATGGCCTACGCCGTCGACGGCCGGCTGCCCGTCCTGACCTTCGAGCCGCTGGCCGAGCACGCGATGCTCGAGGCCCTGCGACCCGGCGACGGTGGCAGCTTCCTGGCCCTGGACCCGGCGTACGCCGAGCGGCTCGTCCTCGGTGTCGCCAACCAGGCCCAGCAGGCCGAGCAGCGCGGCGAACGCCCGGTGCTCGTCTGCTCGCCGCAACTGCGGCCCGCCGTCCGCAAGCTGACCAGGACCGCCGCGCCGCGGCTGCCCGTTCTCTCCTACGCGGAGCTGGCCGACCAGCTTCAGCTCGACACGATCGGAGTCGTGACAGGTGCCCACGCAGTTGCAGCTTGAGGGACCGGACCTGGAGGCCCTGCTCGCCAGGGTGAAGAACGAGCTGGGCGCAGGTGCCCGCATCGTGCGCGCCGAGAAGGTGCGCACCGGTGGGATCGCCGGCTTCTTCGCCAAGCAGCGCTTCGAGGTCAGCGTCGAGGTCGGGGACGCACCGGCCACGGTGGCCGACAAGCCGGCCGACAGGCCGCTGTCGCTGCTGGAGCTGGCCGACCAGGTGAGCGACAGTGAGCACTCCGGGCTGTCGCTGCAGTCCAGGACCGAGCCGACCCCGGCCCCGACCGTGACCCCGGCCGCCGCCCCGGCCGAGCCGGCCGGCAGCCCCACGGCTTCCGGCGCGGGCAGGTCGTTCGCCTCCGTGCTCGCGAGCCTGGAGGCGATGACCGGTACCGGACCGTCCGCGATCCCGCTGCTATCCGCACCGCAGCCGGCCGCAGCACCGGTCGCCGCTCCGGTCGCCGTCGCACCCGTGACGCTGGAGGGCACCGTGGAGGCCGCGCAGGGCCCCGCGCCCGCCGACCGTCCTGCCGCGGACCTGGGAATCCTCGACCGCGCGAATGCGCACGTCTCCACCGAGGGCAGCACCTTCGCTGCCCTGCTGGCCAACCTCGATGCCGCGGCCGGCACGCCGCCGGCGGCGCGGGCGGGGACCGCGGTGCCGCAGTTCCTCGAGCCCCGTCCGGTCGCTCCCGTCATCATCCCGGCGGCCCGCACCTCCGAGGACGCGCTGCTGACGGCGCCCGTGGCGCTGCCGGTGAACCTGCCCTTCGGGCGTGCCCCCGGCGCCTCCACGCTGGGCGGCCAGCTGGCCCGGCTGGGCCTGCCGGCGTACCTGCAGCCCTTCGGCACGGACGATGCCCTCTACCCCGCACTCCTGAAGAGCCTGGGCGGTCTGCCGGAGGTGCCTGCCCTCGTCAACCGGGCGGGTGCCGTGCTGGCGGTCGTCGGTCCGCTGCCCCAGTCGCTCGAGACGGCTCGGGCGATGGCCCGCGAACTCGGTCTGCCCGTCGCGTCCGCCGTGGTGCTGGCCACCTCCCGCCGGACACTGACCGACCTGCCCGAGCGCCAGGTCCTGCGCGACGTGGACTCGGCGGAGACCTGCCGCACCACGTGGCGTCGGCGCCGCAACCTCACGATCGTCGCGATCGATGCTCCCATGACCTCAGCCGGCGCCGTGCAGGCGCGGGCCTACCTCTCCGCTCTCGACGCGTCTGCGACGTGGGGTGCGGTCGAAGCCACCCGCAAGTCCTACGACGTGGGTGCCTTCGCCCGCGCCGTCGGCGGCTTCGACGCGCTGGCCCTCAGCGCGGTGGACGAGACGTCGGACCCGGCTGCGGTGCTGGAGCTGGGCATCCCGGTTGCCCGCCTCGGCGAGCAGCCGGCGACCCCGTCGAGCTGGGCCGCGCTGCTGACCGGCCGCGTGGCAGCCTGACGTGCGCGCCCCGACCTGGCCGGTCGCCGGTCAGCAGGTGAGCGTCGCGATCGACGGCGCCTTGGACCGGATCTGCATCGTCGACGACGTCCGCCCACCACGCTGCCTCGTCCTGCGGCAGCCGGTACCCGTCGAGCTCGACCTACCGGCCGGCACCACGCTGGTGCTGAGCTGGAAGACGAGCGCGGGCCTGCACCAGCTGACGGCCGTGCTGGCCTCGCAGCTCTGGGACCACATGCCCCTGTGGGAGCTGGAGGTGCTGCACGACCCGATGGTGTCCCAGCAACGGGCCTTCGCACGCGCCCCCGATGCGCTGCCGGTCGAGCTGACGCAGGCGGAGCACCGCTGGCGCGCCATCGTTGTCGACCTCAGCGAAGGCGGCGCCCGATGCGTCCTGCGGCCGGGTGAGGCGCCGGTCGTCGGCGGCACCGTGGAGCTCCACCTGTCGCTGGACGGGCGCCAGCTCGCGCTGGCAGCCGAGGTGCTCAGCGTCGAGCTGGGAAGCGATGACCGGCAGGTGGCGCGGCTGCGCTTCGCCGCCCTCGGCCGGACCGCCGACGTCCTGCACCGCAGGGTGATGGAGCAGCAGCGGCGGGCCCGCGCGGTGGGCCGGACATGAGCGAGGCCGTCCGCGGCTTGGTGCTGCTGGTGTCCGTGCTCCTGTGGCTGCCTGTCCTGCCACCACTGCTGGCCGGCGAGCTCAGCACGGCGGAGGCCGGCCTGCGCTACGCCGCCGCCCTCCTGCTGGCCTGGGGCGGCGGCTCGCTGCTGTCCGCGCTGGTCCGCAACTACGCCCGCGAGCCGGTCGAGGAGGACGCCGGAAGCGCTGGCGGGACCGACGGGGCCGAGGTGCGACGGCGGCAGGAGGACGCCGGCTCCTGAACTGGCAGTGCGCCGGTATGCCTCGGCCGTCACGGGGGTCAGCGCCGCAGCCGCCGGGCCAGCAGCCGCCGGGCCAGCAGCCGCCGGGCCAGCAGCCACCCCGCTGCCGCGCCCAGCAGGTCGGCGACCACGTCGTATGCCTCACCGCTGCGGTTGGTGAGCAGCGCGGCCTGGACGACCTCGCTCCCGGCGGCGTACGCCACGACGGCCACCAGGCCGCGCCGCTGCGGACCGAACCGCCACCGGGTGGTGGCCGCCAACAGGCCGAACAGGACCAGGTGGACCACCTTGTCCGAGCCCTCGAACAGCGACGGCCCGCCGGCAGTCGGGGCGAACAGCACGTAACCGCTGAGCAGGACGACAACAGTGAAGGACGGGCCGGCCCCGCAGACGGCACGTCCTTCGTACGTCCGGGACGTGGTCAGTCGCGGGTGAGCTTGCGGTAGGTCACCCGGTGCGGCCGGGCGGCATCGGCGCCGAGCCGGTCGACCTTGTTCTTCTCGTAGGACTCGAAGTTGCCCTCGAACCAGTACCACGAGCTCGGGTCGTCGTCGGTGCCTTCCCACGCGAGGATGTGGGTGGCCACCCGGTCGAGGAACCAGCGGTCGTGGCTGATGACCACGGCGCAGCCGGGGAACTCCAGCAGCGCGTTCTCCAGCGACCCGAGGGTCTCGGTGTCGAGGTCGTTGGTCGGCTCGTCGAGCAGCAGCACGTTGCCGCCCTCCTTGAGCGTCATCGCCAGGTTCAGGCGGTTGCGCTCACCGCCGGACAGCACACCGGTCTTCTTCTGCTGGTCGGGACCCTTGAAGCCGAAGGCACCGATGTAGGCGCGGCTGGGCATCTCCTGGGCCCCGACCTGGATGTAGTCCAGCCCGTCGGACACGACCTCCCAGACCGTCTTGTTCGGGTCGAGGCCGGACCGGTTCTGGTCGACGTAGGAGATCTTGACGGTCTCGCCGACCCGGACCTCGCCGTCGTCCGGCTGCTCCAGCCCCACGATCGTCTTGAACAGCGTGGTCTTGCCGACGCCGTTCGGGCCGATGATCCCGACGATGCCACCGCGCGGCATGGTGAAGGACAGCCCGTCGATCAGGACCCGGTCGCTGAAGCCCTTGCGCAGGTCCTTGGCCTCGATCACGACGCTGCCCAGCCGCGGGCCGGCCGGAATCTGGATCTCCTCGAAGTCCAGCTTGCGGTTCTTCTCCGCCTCGGTGGCCATCTCCTCGTAGCGCGCCAGCCGGCTCTTGCTCTTGGTCTGCCGGCCCTTGGCATTCTGCCGGACCCACTCGAGTTCGTCCTTCAGACGCTTGGCCAGCTTGGCGTCCTTCTTGCCCTGGACCGCCAGGCGCTCCTGCTTCTTCTCCAGGTAGGTGGAGTAGTTGCCTTCGTACGGGTAGGCGCGGCCACGGTCGAGCTCGAGGATCCACTCGGCGACGTTGTCGAGGAAGTAGCGGTCATGGGTGACGGCGAGCACCGCGCCGGCGTACTGCGCGAGGTGCTTCTCCAGCCACAACACGCTCTCGGCGTCGAGGTGGTTGGTGGGCTCGTCGAGCAGCAGCAGGTCGGGCGCCTCGAGCAGCAGCTTGCACAGCGCGACGCGGCGGCGCTCACCACCGGACAGCACCTTGACGTCGGCATCGGCCGGCGGCAGGCGCAGCGCGTCCATGGCCTGCTCGATCTGGCTGTCGAGCTCCCACGCGTCGGCGGTCTCGATGGCGTCGAGCAGCGGCGCCTGCTCCTCGAGAATCTTCTCGAAGTCGGCGTCGGGCGCGCCCATCTTCTCGTTGAGCTCCTCGTAGCGCAGGATCACGTCGCGGATGCCCCTGACGCCCTCCTGCACGTTCTCCAGGACGTTCTTGTTCTCGTCGAGCTCGGGCTCCTGCATCAGAATCCCGACGCTGAAGCCGGGACTGAGCCTGGCGTCACCGTTCGACGGCTGGTCCAGGCCGGCCATCATCTTCAGCACGGTGGACTTGCCGGCGCCGTTCGGACCGAGCACGCCGATCTTGGCTCCCGGGAAGAACGCGAGCGTCACGTCGTCGAGGATCACCTTGTCCCCGACTGCTTTGCGGACCTTCTGCATCTGGTAGATGAACTGCGCCATGGCTTCGAGCGTACGGGAGCGACGACGCGGTGCTCCCGTCGAGCAGCACCGGGACGGGCGGACGCCCCCATGCATCTCCGGGGCGGGGCCCCGGACGTGGAGCTGCGGCGCTGTGCAGTGGCCTGGGTCACCACGGCGGGCCGCTGGCCTTCCGGGGCGTCCCCAGTACTCGAGGTGACCTCGAAGATCGACTCAGCACCCGACGGCGGGTCGTACGGCGGCTCCCGGCCCCTTGACAGGGCCGCCAACGCGCCGTGCGGCGACGCAACCTCGCCGGGCTGGCAAGCGCGCGCACTCTCAGCGCATCGCCTGCACCCGAAGAGGCCTCGAGGAGTGGCCGAATCGAACGCGCTGGCTGCCTGGTCATGAGCGCGGTGTGCCGGTCCGGAGAGGTGTGTGTTGTCGGGAGGTGTGCACCACAGGTCAACAATCGGAAAAAGTTGACCTGTGGTGCACACCCGCGGTGCGGCACATGTCCACGCCTGGCTGGTCCCCGCCCCCGCGGCAGCCCCGGCCCTACCCCGCGACAGCCCAGCCCCTGCCCCGCCCCGCGACAGCCCAGCCCCTGCCCCGCCCCGCGGCAGCCCAGCCCCGGCCCCGGCCCCCGCAGCTGTGCGCCGGCGGCTGGCCACGGCAACGCCGCAAGGTGCCGGTAGTGGCTGTCCTGGCCGTTGCACCTGCTGCAAGGTCGCTGAGCCGCCCGTTATCGCCCGCATACCGTTCGGCCCGGCTACCCGGCCGGGCTGCCCGGCGGATCTTGGTGCCACGCCTGTGCGCGGATCAGGCGCTGCTGGCACCGAAAACGGCACGAGCTCGGGCCCGAGCACGGGGAACCAGCCTGACCGGGACCAGCAGCACAGGGCGACCCGCACGCATCCCGAGGGCGCACGCTCAGCCGCAGACTGCACCCGAAGATGCGTGAGACCGCCTACCGCATCGTGGCGCTCAGCGCGGCGGCATGCGCCGCCGTGCGCAGCGCGAGCTTGCGCATGATCGTCTCGTCGAACGTCCCGCCGACCACCGCCGCCAATGCGTCCGACGTCTTCTCGTCGACCTCGCCGGTGGCCACAGCCCGCGCGAGCAGGACGCCGGCCCGGAGCGCGCGAGTGAGCGGGTCGAACGAGACAGACTGACCAGGAACCGGCGCCACGCCTTGGTGCCGCGCGATCGCCCGGCAGACCTGTGCCGGCAGCCCGGAGGCGCCCAGAACGGCTGCGGCCAGCTCGCCGTTCGTCGTGCCGCACCACTCCAGCTCTGCCGCGGCCAGGGCCGCCTCGTTCCCGGCGGCGAGCAGGGTGGAGTACATCTCCGGCGCTGCCCGGAAGAGCAGGGCCTGACCGACCTCACACAGCAGTCCTACGCAAAAGGCATCCCCTGAATCGGCACCCACCCGGGGCGCGACCAGACGACTCGCCGCTGCGGTGGTCGCCGCCCGATCCCAGAAGCCGTGCGGCAACGGCCCATGTTCACCGGAGAGTCCGAGCGCCATCGTGACGGCGAGGCCGCGGAGCGTCTCGGCACCGAGCGCACTGACGGCAGGTCCGATCGCGGTGATCTGGCCCATACGGCCGTAGTAGGCGGAGTTGGCCAGCTGCAACAGCCGGGCAGCGAAGGCCGGGTCGAGGGCCGCGGCGTCCGCGAGCTCACGCGCGGAGGAGTCGGGATCGTCGGTGACCTGGACCACACGCAGCAGTGCCGGCCGCTGGCCGGGCAGGCGGTGCAGGTCGCCCAGCAGCATCCGGACCGCGCGCGGCAGCGGGGCGGCGGGCGGCAGGGCGGCGGGCGGCAGGGCGGCGGGCGGCGGGGCGGCGGGCGGCGGGGCGGAGACCGGCGGGGCGGAGACCGGCGGAGCGGGTGCGGGCGAGGTCATCCTCTTCCATCGCCCACCAAGCCCTTCACCTGAAGGCCTCCAGCCCCACCGGCGGCACATCACCCGGACGGCGAACCCGGGGCCAGCGCGCCGGGTGGGGGTGGGGCCGAGCCGTGACTCAGCCGGACGGGTCAGGCCGGACGGGTCAGGCCGCGTGCATGTGCGGCTCCATCGCGGACTCCTCCTCGTCCACCTCCTCCGGGGCCTCCACTACGGGGTAGCCAGGGTCGGTGGTGACGGCCAGCGGAGCCGAGCGCTCCTGTACCGCCTTGCCTCTCGCGAGGTCGAAGCCGACCGTCTGCGCCTCGACCTCGAGCCCGCTGCGCTCCTCGCCCTGCTCGTTCTTCCAGCTGCGCGCGACCAGCCTGCCGGTGACGACGACCCTGTCCCCGGTCCTGACGGACGCCGCGACGTTCTCCGCGAGCAGCCGCCAGCAGCTGACACCGAACCAGATCGTCTCCCCGTCGGACCATACGCCGGTGGACCGGTCAACCTTTCGCGGAGTCGAGGCGATGCGGAAGTCGGTGACGACGGCGCCGCCGGCCACGACACGGGTGCGTGGCGGGGCACCGACGTTGCCGACAACGGTGATGGTGGGCTCGAGCACGAGGTCCTCCGGGGTTCTGCCCGGCGGCTCGTCCACCGGGATCAGCGATGACGGTGCCGGTCACGGCGCCCGCAGGGGAGCAGCCACCAGCGGCCTGTGGACAAGCCGTGCCTGTGGACGGGCAGCGCCGGGTGGGATGCAAGCCGTCTGCCCCCGCGTGACGGCCGCAACAAGGAGTCGTCTTGACGCTCACGGCCGCAGGTGGTGAAGTCGGCAGGTCACGCGACAGCGCACGAGGAAGCCGGTGAGAGTCCGGCGCGGTCCCGCCACTGTGACCGGGAAGCGAACCCCCACGCTCGGCCACTGCCCTCTTCGGGCGGGAAGGTCGGGGGCGAGTGCAGATCCGGGAGTCAGGAGACTCGAGCTGTCGCACCACCGATGCGGGGCGGCTGACCCCGGTAGGAGTCCAATGTCCCAGCTGGCAGTTCACCTGCGTCCGGTCCCGGCACTGCTGCACCTGCTGCCCGTACTGATGGCGGTCGCCCTGCTGTTCGCCGTTGCGTTCGACCAGGGCCAGCTGGCCCAGCTGGTGAAGGCGGCGGCCGGCGACTCGACGGTGCACGAACTCTTCCACGACGCCCGCCACATGCTCGGCACTCCCTGCCACTAGAGCAGCGGCCGACATGCGCAACGTGTTCGTTCGCGGTGCCGTCAGTGGCACCGCCGCCGGCTTGCTCACCTCGTTGGCGGCCTACCTGTTCGTCGAGCCGGTTCTGAGTGCAGCCATCGCCCTGGAAGGACCGGCTGACGGCACCGGCCCCGTCAGTCGGGAGACCCAGAAGCTCCTTGGCATGCCCGCCGGCTTCCTGCTCGCCGGCCTGGCCCTCGGTCTGCTGTTCGCTGTCGCCTACCGCATCCTGCCGCCGGGCGGTACGCCGTGGCGGCGCAGCATCGGCCTGTCCGCGGGCGCTTTCACCGCGCTCGCGCTGATCCCACAGCTGCGCTACCCCGCGAGCCCCCCAGGGGTAGGCGATCCGGAGACCCTCGCGGGCCGCACGTCCGGCTATCTCCTCGCGGTCGCCCTGGGCGTCCTCGTCGTCACCGCCTCGTACGCGGGGCTGCGTGCGCTGACCGCCCGCGGGGTCGCGCCGCCGGTGCGCCAGACGGCGGTGACAGCCGCCGCGGTAGCTGCCGTAACGCTGGGATACGTACTGCTGCCGGACAACAACGACCCCGTGGGGGCGCCTGCTGCGCTCGTCTACGATTTCCGGGTCCGTTCGCTCGGCCTGCTCGCGCTGCTGTACGCGACGCTCGGCGCCGTCTTCGGGGCGCTGTCGCTGCGGGCACAGAGTTCATCTTTGCCGGACAGCCCCACAGCCCTGCGCGCCTGAGAGACGTCAGGTCTCGGCAGCTCTCGGAGTACCTTTCCGTGAGCCGCCAGGCGCCGACGCTGCCCGGCACCACTCGCGTCACACCGGTCAGCCCAGAAGTCGGGCGGTAGCCTGCGCACATGAGAATCGCCGACAGAGCAAGCCGGCTCCTTGTCGATTCCTGAAGGATCTCGAAGGTCCGCTCGGACCTGACCCCGTCCGGTCAGGGTTGAACGTCGACCAGATCGGTCCTCCTGGTCAACCTTCCCCGCGCCCGTAGCTCAGGGGATAGAGCAGGTGCCTTCTAAGCACTTGGTCGCAGGTTCGAATCCTGCCGGGCGCACGCTCACGGGGGCTCGGCCGCCGCACGGCGCTGCTGAGAGCTCAGGCCGCGTCCCCGATGCCGATCAGAACTCACCAGGGGCGCGGCAGGTCCACTGTGCGCCTGCTCTGCCGCTTCGCGGTAGCCCGAACGGGTGGCGAGCCTGGCTCGAGCGAGCCGGTGCCGGCGCGCAGACCGGTGGTGACGGCGACGTAGCCTTCCCGCATGAGCGACCGACTGGTGTGGATCGACTGCGAAATGACCGGGCTCGACCTGGGCTCGGACCTGCTCATCGAGGTCGCGGCGCTGGTGACCGACTCGGAGCTGAACGTCCTGGGCGAGGGTGTCGACGTCGTCATCGGTACCAGTGCCGCACAGCTGGAGCGGATGCCGGACGTCGTACGCGAGATGCACGCCGCCTCAGGGTTGACCGGCGAGGTGCTCGCCTCGGCAGTAACGCTGCAGGAGGCACAGGACCTGGTGCTGACCTATGTGAAGCAGTGGGTGCCGGAGCCGAAGAAAGCGCCGCTGTGCGGCAACTCGATCGGAACCGACCGCGGTTTCCTGACCCGCGACATGCCGGTGCTCGACGACTGGCTGCACTACCGGATGGTGGACGTCAGCTCGATCAAGGAGCTGGCCCGGCGCTGGTACCCGCGCATCTACTTCAACGCGCCCAAGAAGGGCGGTGGGCATCGGGCGCTGGCCGACATCCTGGAGTCGGTGCAGGAGCTGCGCTATTACCGCGCGGCGATGTTCGTGCCGCAGCCGGGACCGAGCTCGGAGCAGGCCGCGGCGTTGGCCACCGGGCTGTCGGCGGGATCGGGGTTGCCCCCGGGGGGGGGGGGGGTTGGGGGGCCCGGCGACCCGCCCGGGGCCTCGACACTGGCGGCGGATGCGGAGAAGGTCACCGACTAGAGCCGGTATGCTCGGCACGCACCATGGTGGGTGTAGCTCAGCTGGTAGAGCACCGGGTTGTGATCCCGGTTGTCGCGGGTTCGAGCCCCGTCACTCACCCCGACGACCTCAGCCAGCAGCCCTCAACGGGCTG
>JBBDWV010000041.1:0-28003 GCA_040902655.1 Mycobacteriales bacterium | reverse complement strand
GTGCGCGAGCCCGCGCACGTGACCCTCACCGTCACCCGACTGAGGGGCCCAGTCCGAGCGACTGCGGAGTACTCGAGTCGGGCGAGGGCTGCGGGATCCCCTCGTCGAGCGGCCCGAACTCGGTCATGAGCGACTTGTTCCACGGCGTCTGCTCCTCGGCGACCAGCGAGTTGGTCGTGAGGATCAGACCGGCCACGGAGGCACCGTTCTGCAGCGCAGATCGCACGACCTGCAACGGGTCCATGATGCCGAGTTCGACCATGTTCCCGAACCGGCCCTCGAGCGCGTCGAAGCCCTCGTCGAGGCCCAGCCCGGTCACCTGGGTCACGACGCTGTCGCCGTCGTAGCCGGCGTTCGTCGCGATCAGGTGCGCCGGCTCGCTCAGCGCCTGCCGGACGATGTCCACACCGATGCGGTAGTCACCCTCCACGGTCAATCGGTCCAACGCCGGCTCGGCGTGCAGCAGTGCCGCGCCACCTCCGGCGACGACGCCCTCGGCGATCGCTGCGCGTGTCGCCTGCAGCGAGTCGTCGACGCGGTGCCGGATCTCCTTCGCCTCAGCGTTCGTCGGCGCGCCCACCCGGATGATGGCCGCCTTTCCGGACAGCCGAGCAATGCGCTCTGCGAAGAAGTCCTCGTCGGTCCCGATGGTGGCACGACTGAGTTCGGCGCGTAGCTGGCTCAGCCGTAGTTCCAGAGCCTCGCGGTCACCGTGCCCACCGATGATCGTGGTGTTCTCGCTGGTGACCTGCACCTGCCGCGCCCTACCGAGGTGCTCCAGGGTCATCTGCTCGAGCGAGAACGCCGAACTCTTGCTGTGCACCTTTCCACCGCACAGCGCCGCGATGTCCTCCAGCAGATGAATGCGCTTCTGGCCGAAGCCCGGCGCCTTGATGGCCACCGCCTGGAAAACGCGGTTGACGTGGTTGTGCACGAGCATCTGCAGGGCGGTGCCCTCGACCGTCTCGGCGATGATGACCAGAGGGCGGCGCTCCCCCCGCATGATGTGGTCGAGCACCGGCATCAGGGACTGGACATCCTTGATCTTTTCCGCCGTGAACAGGATGTACGGGTCGTCAACGATCGCTTCGAGCGTCCCCGGGTTCGTGACCATGTACGGCGACACGTAGCCGTTGTCGAACTCGAAGTCCTCGACGAAGTCGACACTGATCCCGTGCCTGGCCCCGTCCTCGACCGTGACGACCCCGTCTCCGCCGACGGTGTGCAGCGCCTTGGCGACGACGCGACCGATCGACTCGTCGTCGTTGGCGGAGATGGAGCCGACCCGTGCGTAGTCCTCCTCGGTCTCCACCCGGTGCGCCGCCGAAGCGAGGTGCTCGACGACGGTTGCCACCGCCAGGTCGATGCCGCGCTTGACGAGGACGGGGTTGCCACCCCCGGAGATCGCCTTCATGCCTTGGTACACGATGGCCTGCGCGAGCACCGTGGCGGTGGTGGTCCCGTCACCGACGGTGTCGTTGGTCTTGACGGCCGCTTCCTTGACCAGCTGCGCACCCATGTTTTCGAAGGGATCCCGCAGGTAGATCTCCCGCGCGATCGTCACCCCGTCGTTGGTGACCTCGGGTGACCCCGTGATCTTCTCGAGGATGACGTTGCGGCCCTTGGGGCCGAGGGTGCTCTTGACCGCTTCTGCGAGTTGGTCGACGCCCGCCTGAAGCAGACGCCGTCCTTCCTCGCCGAACCGAAGGTCCTTGGCCAATTGTTCTCTCTCCTGAGGTAGCGGACGGCGCTGCGCAGTCCGGGTGGTGCGATCGGTCGGGACAGGCCTGGGGCTAGACCGGCTTGAGGTCGAAGTCCAGGTACTCCGCGGCGTCCTCCGGATTCGCGAACATGATCGTCCGGTCGTCGAGGTGCACCATGCGCCCGTAGTGCGTCGACATGGCCTCCTCGAACTCGGAGGCGCTGAACCACCCCTCCTCCTCGCCGGCCTCCTCGTCGACGTCGACGTAGACCAGGTCGAAGCGGCCTTGCCCGTCGATGCGGATCATCGAAGGCAGGTGGGTCACCTTGACGTTGTCCGCACGACCCAGGACCGTGGCCAGAAGCGCACCCACCTGGCTGTTCATGAGCGTGACACCGCACATGCCGGACGCGGTGTTGTTCGACTGGAACTTGCTTGCGGAAACGGTCACAGCTTCAGCTCCTCGGGCACGTCGAGACCGAGGTCACGGCAGACCACGGCGAACCGGTTCTTGGCTACGTCGAGACTGTCTTCGAAGCGCGGGGGCCGGTGGTCGGCCTGCGACCACAGCGGCTGCATCGTCCGCGCCGCCTCCAGGGCCTGTGGCACCCAGTGGCTCAGCCAGCCGTTCATCAGCTCCTTGTTGTGCTCGGCGAACTCCTTGTCCTCGGTGAGAGGCGCCATGCAGGCGATCGTCCAACGCAGGTCGCGCTGGGCGTAGTCGCTCTCGCCGGCTCCGATCACGGTCGGGGTGACGAAGTCGCCGTTCGGGGCGGCGGCCTGCATGACCAGGTTGCTGCGGAACAGCTCGCCGACGAGCGGTTCGAACACGACGTTCGTGGCGAAGACCGCCTCGCCCCAGTCGTCCTGGATCGCCGTGAGCGCCTCGGTGAGCTTCCTGGCACCCTGCCACTCGACGTCGGAATTCCAGGCCTCGAGGTGAGCAGTTCCGTCGAAGCCCTCGATCTCCTCCGTCAGCGTCAGGTTGTACAGCGCCAGGTCCTGCGCAAAGCGGATCTTGCGGGCGCAGTTGGCCGCGAGCGCGGTGTTGTGCATGTTCGTGGGCGCGGACCGCTCGTTGGCCGCGAACACGTACAGACCGAGGATGTGCTCGATGTGCATCCACGCGCCCACATGGCGCTCGACGAAACGCACCCAGTTCGGCGACCAGGCCGCGAAGGCCTTGCCGTTGCGGGCGTTCTCGACGTTCTGTGTGAGCTGACGGACGACGTTGGCGTTGTAGCGGTAGAGGGTCTGCTCCCACTCCTCGTTCGGGTCGCGGAACCAGTGCCAGCCGTGCGCGGGCCAGACGAAGTCCTTGGGCAGCCCGCCCGTTCCGATCCCCCGCCTGGGTTCGGGCTTGTCCACGCCCCAGGCCTTGAGCTTCGTCCAGTGCAGCGGGTAGCCCCGCTCGCCGTCGGCGAACCCGTAGATCCAACCCTGTGAGAGGTAGTGCCGCGGGTCGGGCTGCACCTCGACAGTGACGTCTTCGTAGTGGGTCTGCTTGCGCTTCGCCGGCTCGAAGTAGTTGTAGCGGCGGGCTGACGCCCCGGAGTCAGGGAACGTGCGGGCCCCGGCCTCGGCGTCGGTGAACATCGGCTTGGGGACGCTTCTCTCCTGCGCCACCGCCTCGTCTGGCACTGTCGTGGTCACGGGCGGACCTCCTCCGGTTCGTGTGTGGGGGTGAACTTGTCGTAGAAGATGGCGTTCTCGGCCACTCCGAGTCCGCTCAGCGTCGCGATGGCGGCGTCGACCATCGGCGGGGGGCCGCAGATGTAGGCGTCGAAGCCTTGAAGCCCAGGCTCCCGGCGCTTGACGACCTCGGTGATGAGGCCGGTCTCTCCGGCCCAGTCATCGTCCTCGGTCGGCTCCGACAGCGCCGGAACGTAGGTGAAGTCGTGCAGCCGCGTACCCAGCTCCGCCAGCTCGTCGGTGAAGCAGAGATCACGCTGGGTCCGCGCCCCGTAGTAGAACGTCACCTTTCGCTCGACTCCGCGCTCCGCCATCGAGCGCAGCAGGCCGAGCATGGGGGCCATCCCGGCACCGCCACCGACGAAGATCAGCGGCGAGGTGCGGGACTCCCGCAGCGTGAACGTCCCGAACGGCGCCTCGACCTCCAGCCGGTCGCCCGGCTGCAGCTTGTCGGCCAGCTGCTCAGAGAACAGGCCGCCCGGATAGATCCGAATCACGAACTCGAAGAGCCCCTCCCGGCCGGGAGTGTTGGCCATCGAGAAGGACCGTGTCTCCTCGCTGCCGGGAACCACGAAGTCCATGTACTGCCCCGGAAAGAACTTTATCTCCTCGGGTTCGACGAGCTTGACGACGAGGTGGCGCATGTCATGCGTGACCGCGTCGTTGCTCACCACCTCGACGGTTCCGCGCCGCAGCGGCAGTCCGGAGCGGATGATCTCCTCGTCGTAGTTGCTGAGCTCGATGACGAGGTCCTCGTAGGGATGTGCCCGGCAGAGCAGCGTGTGCCCCTCTTCCTTCTCGAAGTCGGGGAGCGCGAATGTCGAGTAGCTGTCGAGCTCGATGTCCTCCCCTTCCAGGACGAAGGATTTGCACGCGGCGCACTGCCCTTCCTTGCAGCCGTGCATGAGCTGGACGCCCTGCTCCGCCGCGGCGCGCAGGATGTTCTGGTCGGAGTCGACCTCGATCTCGATGCCGACCGGCTCGAACCGGACGACGTGCTTGTTCCCCAATGGAGTTCGTCCTTCGAGTAGGGACGTGACCGGCTCGCGTGGAACGGACAGTTCCGCGCGTCAGGGCAGGGACCAGCGGAGGGAGGACCGGCGGGCCGACCCTCCCTCCTCGCCTGACCCGTGCTCAGGCGTCCGCGGGTGCGGGGCGTCCGGCAGGGCCCTGCCGGACGTAGTCGGCCGCGAAGGCCTGGCGCTCCGCGTCGCTCATCTCGTTGAGCAGCACGTTCGGGCTCTGCAGAGGTGGCATCCGACGCAGGTGGTCGAGCGTCCACATCTTCTTCGGGTCGAGGTTCAGGTGCGGCTGCGCCGTCATGGTGTTCCCGTCGTCCCGCACGAAGCCCATGTCGGTGACCACGTCGGCCCAGTTCCAGCCGTGGTACAGCGTCTCCCACTCGCGGTGCCCGACGAGCCGGCCCATGTTGGGCGTCTCCCGGCCCTGATACACGGGCCGGAACGCCTCGGCGTCGGTCCAGCGGCACATCTCGTGGCAGTACGTGCGCCACTGGCCGTCGACCTCCTGCATGACCATGTCCTCACGCACGAGGCAGGGGACCATGCAGGTCCAGCAACGGTGCGGGTAGGCGTAGTCGACGTTCTCCGCAACGATCGGGTGGTGTCCATTCGGCGTCGCGAGCCGCGAGTAGTTCTCCCACCACTTGCCGTACTTGTCGTACCAGCCTGGGTACTTGTACTCGAACCACTCGAAGTCCTTGTCGGTCATGGCATCGATCCGCCAGTAGTTGGCGAGCCAGCCGGTGGCGAAGAACTGCGCCACCTCGTGGACGTAGCCCTTCTCCCAGATCTGCTTCCAGGACTCTTCGACGAGATCGTGCGGAATGGTCAGTCCGTACTTCTCGAGCGGGACGAGGTAGGAGCGGTAGTAGTCGTCGTAGATCCAGCGACGCCACATCTCGGCGTAGGACTCGCGGTCCTTGCGGCGGTCCTTGGTGCCGTACTCGATGAAGGTGCCGATCGCGGCGTCCACCACCCGGTGGTTGTTCCACCAGGCGTACCGCAGGTCGCGCTCGAGCAGCAGGCGGTTGTCCTCGTCCGACAGCGCCATCAGCAGGGTCGCGTAGCCGTTCGAGATGTGCCGGGACTCGTCCGACTGCACAGAGTGGAAAACCGTGGGGAGCAGGTAGTCCCCGTTGGCCGCCGCCTCGGCCGGCATCGCGACGAACAACGTGTTGGTGAACGCGGTCTCCGCCACGATCGTCAGGTAGATGCTCGCAGCCGTGATCGCGTCCCCGGTGATGAAGCCCTCGGCGAACTGACGGCCGATGGTGCCGCAGTAGTCGCCCTGGAAGCCCCGCAGGCTGTTGTTGAAGCCCGCCGGGTCGATGTAGTTGTTCATGTAGAGGCGCTTGAGATTCTGCTGGATCGTCGAGTGCCGAACCTCGTCGATCATCTGGATCGCCTGGCCGTTGTGGAGTTCAGGGTTCGGCACGGCCTGGAACAGCATCGGCATCGACCGGGCAGCCGAGATCTCCGGCAGTGGAATGATCGACAGGAACAGCTTCTGCCACTCGAGCCAGCGCTCCTGGACCTGCCGGAACATGTTGCCGCGGATGGCGCCGTCCTGCGCGCCGTAGACCCGGTTGTCCTTCTCCTCCTCCATCGGGAAGTAGGACCGGAGGACCTGCTTGAGCGGATCCTTCTTCGAGGCCTTCCGGAAGGTGTAGTCGGTGCCGTACTTCATGTATGGCTCGTGGTACTGCGGCTCCCAGGCCAGTTCCTGGATCTTCTGATGTGCCTTCGCCAGACTCTGCCGACTCACGTCGTCTCCCTGCAGTAGTGGGCGGCGAGCCGCGACGGCGCGGGCGTCGTCGACTCTGGATGGTCAGTGCTGGGGACGCTGGCGGCGGCCAGAGCAGCCGCTTTCTCGCCCCGCAATGAGAGGAAACACCGCTCGCACGCAACAGGTGGTCTCAATGTGAGACGCATCACCTTTGATCGTCTACACTCACGTGCGACCCGGCTACTGCACGCAGAACCAGCCCTGGCCACTGCCCGTAGATCCTTGGCTACTGCCCGCAGTCCCGCGCTGGTTCCCACAGGCTGTGGCCGCGTCCCGACCGGAGGCGATCCATTGATGCCGACCACAGACCGCATCAAGAACGAGCCGCGGCTGGCGCCTGCCGCACCGGCGGACAGCGAGGTCCTCGCGGTGGCGAGGACCTCGTTCCTGCTCAATGAGGCAGTGGCTCCAGGTCTGGTCCGCGAGCCGATCCTCGCGTCCTGGAAGCGCTCACGGCTGTGGGACGTGTCGACGGAGCAGCCGGACCCACCCTTCGACAACGACCTCGACCTGGACACCCTGCTGACCCGGGCCGGCGACCTGGTGCTCGCGGAGGTCGCGGAGCAGCTCGCCACGGAGCCGGTGAGCATCATCCTGTGCGACTCCCGGGGCACGGTGCTGCAGCGGCGCACCGGCGACTCCCACCTCGAGGAGTACCTCGACCGGGTGCAGCTTGCGCCCGGCTTCAGCTACGCCGAGTCGCACGTAGGTACGAACGGGATCGGAACTGCGCTCGAGGGCGGGGGCTCGGCGCGGGTCTTCGGCCATGAGCACTACCTGGAACACCTGGAGAACCTCGCCTGCGCGGGCGCCCGGATCCGGCATCCGCTGACCGGCAAGACCGTCGGCGTGGTCGACCTCACCTGCTGGCACAAGGACGCGGGAATGATGATGGGTCCCACCGTGGCGACCATGGCCGCCAGGATCGAGCAGTTGCTGCTCGAGCAGTCCGGCCGACGCGAGCTTGCGCTCCTGCACGACTACCGCCTTGCCTGCCAGCGCAACCGCGGCGCCGTGCTGGCCGTCGGCGACAACCTGCTCATGCTCAACGACCGGGCCCGGGAGATGATCAGCCCGGCCGACCAGACGCCCCTGATCGGATATGCCCGGGACGCCCTCGCCGCCGGTGTGCGGCAACTGGTCGTCGACCTGCCGAGCGGTCTGACCGTGCGGGTGCTGTGCAAGCCGACCTTCATCCGCTCGCCGGCCGCCGACGGCGTGCTCCAGGTGCTGCCGTTGGCCGGGGTCATCGGCGCGGGAAGGCAGGACCCACCGGCGCCGCGCCTGCCGCTCCCCACGCTCGTCGGATCCGCTCCGGCGTGGACGAGGTGCTGTCAGACCGTCGACCGGCACAGCATCACCGGCGAGTGGCTCGTCCTCGCCGGAGAGCCGGGCAGCGGCAAGGTCACCCTGGCACGCGCCGCGCACCAGCGGCGCAACCCGGCTGGGCACGTTCGGGTACTGGACGCCGACGACTACGGCCCCCAGTGGATGGCCGACGTCATCGAGGAGGTCGAGACGGGCGGCGGTTCGCTCGTCCTCAGCCACGTCGACCGGCTGCCGCAAGAGGGGGTCGTGGCCCTCGCGGAGGTGCTGGAGCCGCATCGCGAGTCCACGCACGTCGACCGGGCGTGGGTGGTCATCACCATGTCGGCTTCCTCACCCGATGCCATGCCAGGCCTGGCCACTCTGCTGGAGTGCTTCCCGACGACGGTGGTCGTCCCACCGCTACGCCACCACGTCGAGGACGTCGCGGAGCTGGTGCCCCACCTGCTCTCCCGCGCCCGGGCCGGAGGAGTGTCCTGTTCGAGCGCGGCGATGAGTGCGTTGATGCGCAACGCCTGGCCTGGAAACGTCGAGCAGCTGGCACGGGTGTTGCACAAGGTCACCGCGAAACGCCGGGCAGGCGTCATCGACGTTGCCGATCTGCCTCCCGAATGCCTGTCGACAAGGCGATGGGTGCTCACCCCGCTCGAGGCCATGGAGTGCGACGCCATCGTCGCCGCCCTGGCCGAAGCCGGTGGCAACAAGGTCGAGGCCGCCCGGGCGCTGGGCATGTCACGCGCCACGATGTACCGCAAGATCCGCGGCTACGGGATCTCGACAGCTGGTGCTTCCGGGACACTGTCGAGCTAGGGCTCGGGTGCGCGAGAATCGGGCGAGCGGCTCAGGCGTTCAGCTGCATCAGCGGCAGCGCCGCGAACTCGTCGGCGTCCAGCTCCCGAGCACGACCGAGCACGCGGTCCTGGATCTCTTGCATGCGCTCGTCGAGCAGCCCGCTGAGCCCGTACGCAATCCGACCGAGCTGGCGGACGGTGGTGTCGTCCACGGACGGCTGCGGTGCGGACACGACGGCGACCCCCACGGCTGAGCCCTCGGCCTCCGCAGCGCCGACGGAGATGGACTCACGGGGGTTGACGTGCTGTGAGGTGTAGTGGTCACGCAACCGGAGCAGCGCGTCGTGGAACCCGCCGACGTCCCCGGGCAGCTCGAGCGCGTCGAGATCCCCGCGACTCAGCACCTGCGTCTTCATCGAGAAGCAGCGGGCGTAGGAGATGAGAGCGCTGGTCCACAGCGCCTCGATCAGTGCGGCGTCGGCATCCACGCGCGCCGGCCCGGCCGGTGGCGCACCGATCGCCGTGACGAGGTGCTCGCAGCACCGGAGCACGTGCTGCAGGTCCTCGAACACCGCTGTCACCGTGCCCAGCTCGTCAGCCTCGGGCAGGCTGAGCCGGCGTACCTCGTTCAGGTCCGAGGACGGACCGGGTCCGGTCACCTCGTCCGTGCCCGTCTCGTTGTCCGTCATCGCTCAGACGCTACTGCCGCGGTCCCTGCCACGACGTGTCATCTTGAGACACCGCCATCCTCGCTGCTCCCCCACACTCAGCAATCCGGGAAGCACACGGCAAACCTGCGCGCCCTTCTCGTATGTCCCCATTGCCTGTCCGCTGCTCGCCGGGTGAGAGATCCCAGGGAGAATGTCATGATCTTCATCACCGCAAAGTTTCGGGTGAAGCCGGAGGACGCCGACCGTTGGCCGGAGATCTCCCGCGACTTCACGCAGGCGACCCGGAGCGAACCGGGGTGCCTGTGGTTCGACTGGGCGCGCAGCATCGAGGAGCCCACGGAGTATGTCCTGGTCGAGGCGTTCCGTGACGGCGCCGCGGGCGGAGCGCACGTGCAGTCCGAGCACTTCCGGCAGGCGCAGCAGACGCTGCCCCGCCACCTCGTCGACACGCCACGGATCATCCACGCCGAGATCCCGCAGGACGACTGGTCAGAACTCGGAGAGATGGCCGTCGAGCGGGCCGGATAGCGGGCGAACGGCGAGCGGCGGCCGGTCACGTCAGGATCAGGTAAGCCGCGCTGCCGACGGCCAATGCCGGGATGATGGTGAGCACGGATGCGAGCACGGCCGCCCGCCGGTCCAGGGCCAGCAGCGGGATGAGGGCGTCCCCGTCCTGACTCACCGCGTTGGCGAGCAGGGCGGGCAGCGGCAGGGCGCCGCTGGCGTAGAGCCCCGTCATCGTGATCTGTATGCCGCATCCGGGCACGAGCCCGATGATCGCCGCCACAGCGACACCGCCGAGGCCCAGCAGTGGCAGCGCGGCAACGTCCACGAGCATGGCGTGCTGCACGACCTCCCAGGCGATGAAGGCGACCGCGACCCAGACGGTGACGAACGACGCCTCCCGCGCACTGCGCCGCAGCACCTCCCGCCAGGCACCTGCCTCCGCCCCGGAACAGCTCTCGAGGTCGTCGTCAGCGAAGCGGGCACGCCCGAGCAGGAAAATGACGAGCGCAGCGAGTGCTCCGCTGACTCCCAGCAGCAGGTAGGGGTCGACGGCGAGTGACCCCACCGCCGTGACGTACCTGGCCGGATCGGCGAGCTGCAGCATGACGGGCAGCCCCAGCAGGAGACCGGGCCCTGACAGCGCCCAGAACATGACCGGCGCAACCGCGACCGACCCGACAGAACCGACCGGGGAGCGCGGCTGCAAGGCCCCTCGGCCACCCGCTCCCGAACCGACGAGAAGGGGGCGCCCGGCCGCGCCCGAGTCGTGGTTCGCCACCCGCGGCACCGGGAGCGGAGGGGGTGCGTGTCCGGTGGGCCTCGGACGGATCTTCAGGGAGTCGACGGCATAGCCCGTCACGACGCCCGCAACGAACAGCAGGAGATGCACCACGAGCGCAAGCTGCGGATTGGTCGCGATCAGCACCCATGAGCTGTCCCCCATGGTGGCCACCAGCGCGGCGACGATGGTCCCGTAGCTGAGCTTGCCCCGGACGTACAGCGGCACGAGCACCAGCGCTCCGCCACAGCCCGGACTGACGCCGAGCAGCGCGCCGACCAGTGGCCCGAGGCGGGCGTGGCGCGCGAGCGAACCGAGGACGCGGTCGCCGTACCTGACCTGGGCCGAGGTGAAGGCCAGAACCATGACGGCGACCAGGACGCCGACCTCGAGGAAGGCGGTCGCGGCGGGGCGCAGCAGGAGATCGGTGAGCAGCTCCATCGTCGTCCTCTCGATCCCCTGCGCTGCGTCGCTGCACGTGCCGGGACGTCGTGGGCCCCGCCGTGACGCGGCTGCTCAGCAACGACCCGCGCGCCCCCGGTGGAAGGGGCACGCGGGTCGTCCAAGTCTGCTCGGTGGTCGGTCGGCTGCTCGTACCGCTCGGGTCACGGGCAGTCGACGACGCGCTCAGGGCGCGGCAGTGGCGTACCTGACCGCGAGCAATCCCTTGCAGTACTCCCCGTTCGTCTCGATCCCCACCCGGGTGAGCCGGGCACGCCGCAGGTGCAACGGGACCTCCGCGGTGGTCACGGGAGTTCCGTCGGCAGAGATGAGCAGCGGGGCCTTGTCGTCGGCGGGCAGCCCCAGCGCCTCCCGGCGCTGCGTGAGTCGACGCAGGTCGACCGAGTCGGGCACCTCACCAAGCGTCAGCCGGGCCAGCTGCTCCGGGGAGGCGCCGGCGTCGACGAGCGGCCGCGCGACGCGGTCCTGGCCAGCCAGCGCGGCCTTGGCCAGGAACACTCTGCGCAGCTCATCCAGCTCCGCCGTGGCCTCCCCACTGAAGGAGGACACGAAGCCGGCCTGCGCCGCGACTCCGCTGTTGATCTCGTCCGCCGCGTGATGGCCCGTGAGCGTGACGTCGACCCGGGTCACGCCCGGAACCTGGCTGACGGCGTCATGGGCGTCGGCGACCATCAGGAAGGAGAAGTTCGGCGCGCAGAAGAACGTCGGCAGCCGCAGCCGGACCGACGCAGCCCCCGAGCAGGAGACGGTGTAGGACTCGACGAAGTCGAGGTCGGTGATCGGCTCGTCCAGCTCCGGGTCGAGCACCGTCTCCAACGCACGCCAGACCGCGTCGCGCAGCATCAGGAGTTACCGCCGGCGAGGCCGAGCACCAGTTCCTCGTTCGGCTGCAGGTTCTCACCGGCGGTCGTCTCGGGCATCCGGCAGTCGGCGGGCACCTCGATGTCGTAGAGCTTGGCGGCATTGAGACCCAGGATCTTCTTCTTGCTCGCGGTGGTCAGCCGGGGATAGTCGGTGAAGGCCTCGTCGTCAGGCATCTGCCAGTCGACAAGACCCTCCACCTGCCACTTGGGCTCCCAGATGCTGTAGTCGCTACCGAAGAGCATCTTGTCCTCGCCCACCCAGAACAGCAGCTCACCCATGACCCGGGCGAAGAACTTCGGCCGGGCGTGCATGAGGGCGCCGGTCACGACGGAGAGGCCGGCGTACACGTTCGGCTCCTGCACCGCCATGTAGCAGAAGTCGTCGATCCGCGGCAGACCCACGTGCTCCACGACGAAGTTCAGGCCCTGGAAGTCGGTCGCCGTTCGGTCGACATCCGACACGTCGAAGGCGTCCTTGTCCAGCGGCCAGATCGTCGGGCCCTTGTGGACGTGGACGTTCTTGATGCCGAGCTCCTGCGCCTTGTGCAGGAAGCGGTAGCACTCCGGGTCGGTCAGCTTGTAGCCGCGGGAGCTGCCGTTCCACTCCGCGGTGTACAGCTTCACGCCCCTCAACGAGTACTTCTTCGCGTCGGCTTCCAGCTGCTTCAGCCCGGCCTCGCCCTCACGCGGGTCGAACCGCCCGTTGACGATGAGCTTGTCGCCGAACCGCTCGAGCAGCTGAGCGTTCTGCTCCACGGTGTTGAAGCCCTCGGAATACCACTCCTTCAGGTACGTCGACTGGAAGATCGCCCTGTCGACGTGCCCGTCGACGAACATGTCCTGCTCGAACTGGTCCGGGGTGATCTTCAGGTACTTCTCGTAGTCCCAGCGGGTGCTCTCCGGACCCAGCTGGTGGTAGCCGTAGAAGCAGTCGATCCAGCCCTTGGCGTACTCCTCCGCACCAGGCTTCCAGTTCTCCCGACTGGCGTCCCAGAAATGGGAGTGGGAGTCGACGATGAAGTACTTTTCGCCGTTCTTCTCGTACATCGTGGGCTCCTTCTTGGCTACGGGACGAGGATGGCGCGGCCGCGGACGCGACCGGCGTCAAGGTCGTGCAAGGCATCGAGCGCCTTGTCGAGCGGGTACTGCTTGGTGTGCAGGGTGACCTTGCCGGCCTGGGCCAGCACCATGAGTTCTGCCAAATCGTTGTAGGTACCGACAATATTGCCGATGACGTTCTTCTCGCCGGCCACGAAGTCCAGCGTGGGAATGCACAACTCTCCGCCGTAGCCGATGACGAACTGCGAACCAGCGGGGGCGGTCATGGCCCAGGCGTCGCTCTCGGCGCCCTGCTCGGCGACAAAGTCGAAGACGACCTCGGCGCCCTGGCCCTCGGTGAGATCCTTGACCGCCTGGACATGGTTACCGTCGGCCTGGACGGTCTCGTCCGCGCCGATGTCCTTGGCCAGCGCCAGCGCGTCCGGGTTCCGGTCCACGACGATGATCCGGGTGGCGGTGAGAGCGGCCAGGCACTGCACCCCGATGTGCCCGAGACCGCCGGCTCCCTGCACCACGGCGGTGGTTCCTGGATACAGCAACGGCACCGCCTTGCGCACGGCGTGGTAAGCGGTGATCCCGGCGTCGGCGAGCGCCGCGACGTCCGCCGGGTCGGTCGACGGGTTCAGCTTCACGCAGGCCCGCGCCGTCGTACGCAGGTACTCCGCCATGCCTCCGTCGTTGTTCGACAGGCCGGGGAAGAAGGCGTTCTCGCACTGCATGTCCTTGCCTGCTCGACAGGCGCGACACAGGCCGCAGGAGGGCTGCGGGTGCAGGATCACCGTGTCGCCGACGGCCACGTTCGTGACGCCCTCGCCGACCGCATGCACCCAACCGGCGTTCTCGTGACCGATGACGTAGGGCAGGTCGGGGCCCATGGCCTCGGCCCACTGGCCTTCGAGAATGTGCAGATCGGTGCGGCAGACCCCGGCACCTCCGACCTTGACGATGACGTCGAGGGGCCCCTGTAGCGACGGCTCCGGAATGTCGTCGATCGTCGGATCGGTGTGGTACTTGTGCACGCGGACTGCTCGCACCGGCATTCTCCTCGCGTCTGGGACCCGGGTCCTTGAGGCGACCACAGCGTGTCGCCCTGCAGCGAACTTACGGAGCGCCACGCTGGGGTGGCGTCTCAATGTGAGACGGTCGTGGGGCGGACGGTTCTCCCGACGGGCGCGCGAAGCGAGGCGAGCAACTACTCACCCAGATACCGGGTGCGCAGAGCGGCCAACTCGTCCTGAACGCCGGGCGAGGTCACGACCTCGTCGTTGCGGCCGGGCTCGATGCCGAGTGCGCGCAGCAGTGCCGCCGCGGGGACCGCCGGGTCGCCGGCGTCGCCGAGCACAGGATGCAGACCGCTGTCAGCCAGATGGTGAAAGACGACGTTGACCACGGTCCAGGGGTTGAAGGTCTCGATCTTCTCGGTCTCCGTCATGTCGGTCCTCCCGTTGTGGGTGTGTGCTCCGTCCGAGCCTCCGGACCCCACGGGGCTACGTCAAGATGCACGACGCTCGCTCAGCTGTGCGGGGCACCGGCCCAACGCCAGCCACCCTCACCGAAGTACTCCACGCGTTGCACCTCCTCCTCCGGTCCCTCGTCGTCCACGGCCCACACCCACGCCTCCGCGTGGTCGGGAAAGTCGCCTTCTGCCACCACGTCGCCCATACCGTCGAGAAATCGATACCGAGTCACAGCGCCAAGGTAGGGCCGGAGGCGCCCCCAGGTCACCCGCCGGGGCGGCTCACCCGTCTGCTGGTCGAGCAGACGGCGGCCGGCTGATCTGGTAGAGCACGGCACCGGCGGCAGTCGTCGCCGCCGCGCCGGCCGCGAGCGGTCCCGCGCCGGTGGCAGGAAGCGCCCGGCCGCGCGACCCGGCGGTCGCGTCGAACGGCACGCCGGTCGCACCGCCGGAGGTGCGGGGCGGCGGCGCGAAACCGGCAGGCGTCGTGCGGCCGAGCCCCTCCTTCACGAACGGCGCCCGCCCGAAGTGCTCGACCGCGATCCGCTCGGCGGTCTGGGTAGCGAACATCTGCAGCGACAGGGTCGGGTTCGGACCACCGAGGCTGTCGGGCAGGGACGACGCATCGGCGAGGTAGAGCCGCTTCACCTCCCACGCCTCCCCCCAGGCATCGACGACGCTGGTCCTCGGGTCGCGGCCCCGGCGCATGGAGGACTGCATGTGCAGGTACAGCGGCGGCCAGGACGCCCGCTGCACCCTGCGCGCACCGGCTGCGCGCAGGATGTCCGCAGCCATCCGTGCCAGCTCGTCGCGCCGTCGGTCGCTCTCGGGCGTGGGCCGGTAGGCGAGCAGCGGAACCCGGCCGTGCTCGTCGGCCGGCCACGCCGGGTCCAGGGTGACCCGGTTCTCGCGGGAGATCTCGTCGTCGGTGATGACGAGCACCGGCAGGGACCGGTCGTACCCGCTCAGCATCTGCTCGAACTGCTGACCCGTCAGATGGCCCCTGGTGTCCCAGGGCTCGCCTCGACTGTTGTCGTCGGAGCCCCACTGGTCGGAGAACGTCGACGTGCCGAACCCGAACTTCCCGGGTCCGAGCCCCACCGTCTCGAGGCAGCCGAGGCCCGGAACGTCGACGCGGGACTGGGAGTTCTGGCCGACGTACGGGTGGATCGGATGGTCGAACGTCCCGGTGACGAAGTCGAACCAGTGGATCGTGAGGTAGCGACCGACCGTGTCGTTCGCGTCGGGCAGCTCCGAGTTGAGCCACAGCCTGGGGGATTCGACGCACCCGGCGGACAGCACCACGACCTCCGCGGTGGCCTCGCTGATCTCCCCGCTTCGGGTGTTGCGCCAACGCACGCCGGTCGCGACGGTCTCGCCCCCGCGCGTGCCGGTCAGGATGCGGGTGGCGAAGGCGTCGGTCTCCAGCCGGTAGTTCTGGTGGGCCTCGGCCAACGGCACGTAGCTGACGTTCGTCGAGCGTTTCGCCTGCTGGTCCAGCGGCACGCCGTGGGGGTGCATGCAGCCCTCGTAACAGTGTCCGCACTGGTTGCAGCCACCGGTTCCCGGCGCTCCGAGCGATCGCCCGGGGCCGGCGTAGCCGGGCGGCAGGATCGCGTTGTACTGCGGGCGCCAGCCGGCGGAGCGGACGTCACGACCCGGGATCTCCGGAAGGCCGAAGCGCGCGGCACCGTGCAGGAACCACGCGTCCTTGGTGGGCAGCCGTGGGTCGCGGATCACCGGAAGCAGGGTCTCCACCCGCTCGTAGTACGGGACGAGGTCGTCGTACGGCATCGGCCACCCGCCGCGCTCGACGGCCAGCGGGTACGCGCGCGGGGAGTTGCCGAAGTAGTGCAGCGTCGTCCCGCCGACGCCGGCAATCTGCTGCACCAGACCCGCGTCGACGACCCGCCGGACCCACGGTGACCGAAACCGGTCCGACGGCCCCCAGCGGAGGGTGCCGCCGACGACGTTGTTCATGTCGGCCTCGGAGTGCGTCCAGGCCCGCTCCGGGTCCCGGTGGTAGGGGCCGGCCTCGAGCTGGAGCACCCGAAGACCCTGCTCCGCGAGCTCCTTGGCGACAACGGGGCCGCCGCCGCCGGCACCGATGATCAGTACGTCGTAGTCGGCCAATGTCGGGTCGCTCCTACGGCTCGGCGTCGGTCATGGCGGCGAACCCGCTCGGGCCGCCCTGGGTGTAACTGTCCGCGTAGCCGTGCGACGGCCCGGGGAAGCCGACCTCGCGCCAGCGGTCCAGGCGCGGGCCGTCGGGTGTGGCCGGCTCGTCGAGGGTGGCGTCGGTCCAGTACGCGAAGGCGCAGAACGGGATGAGCTGGTTCGCGATCTGGCGCATGTCGGGCTCGCTGCCCAGGACCATCGCCCGCAGCACCGCCCGCCGGTCGTCCGGGCTCACCTGCGCGAAGCGCGGCCCGTGCGCCCCCGCCACCGTGTGTGCGTCCAGGACGGCAGCGACGGCGGCCGTCACCGCAACCTGCTCGGGCAGCGGCGGAAGCGCGCGGTCGAATTCCCGGATGATCCAGGCGGCGGCCGGTTCGTCGGGCACACCGGTCACCGCCTCGACCGCGGCGGTGAAGGTGGCCAGCGTCGTCGGCAGCGTCTGCGCCGCCGCCAGGCCGGTCCACGGCGTCCGGTACAGCACCTCGGGCAGGCTCAGGGCGGTGGCGCCGAGGGCGGCCAGTGCCGCTCCGCGGCGAAGCAGCGCCCGCCGGGTCAGCTCCGACTGCTCGGTGAGGGGCAGGTCCACGCACACCACGTTCTGCGCCGGCGAGCGGTTTCCTGCCGACCGACGCGGTTCGGGGACGACCGCATCGGCTCGGGGACCACCACATTCGGTAGCGAGGGCCCGGCGGGAGGAGTTCGACCGCTGCCGTCGAAGAACCGACAGAGATGTGTCCGTCGGGACCGCGTGCCCCGGATCCGGTCCGGCCGGCCGGCCGCGGAGAGGTGAGGAGAGGGCATGACCAGGAACGCGCGCAACCGCCGACCGTCCGTCGTCGTCGGCCTGGCGCTGACGCTGCTCGGGGCCCTCGTCGTGGCCCCAGGGGCGGCCGCCCATCCCGGACTGCATCCGGGTGACGAGGACCCGGCCCCCGGGATCGGTGTCCAGATCAACTCGCCCGCGGATCTGGCCGGCTTCCTCCCCGGCTTCCAGTACGCCGGCACGCCGGAGGTGGCCGACGAGACCGCGCCGTTGGTCTATGCCGGGACCGGCTGCACGCCCGCGAGCTACGCGGCGGTCGCCGACCAGGTCCGCGGCAAGATCGCGCTCACCGAGCGGCTCCAGAGCCAGACGAATCCGGCGGACGTCTGTCCAGCGGCGACCTTCGCCCAGCGGGTCGCCTCCGCCGAGGCGGCGGGGGCGATCGGCCTGGTCGTCATCCCGGCCGAGGGCAGAGAACCCACGACGAACGGCACCGCGATCACCGGCGGCATCCCTGCGATGGAGGTCTTCCGTTCGCCCGAGATCCTCGCGGCGCGCGACGCGGTCATCGCCGGCACGACGGTCGAGGTGACCCTCACCGACACCAGGGAGCCGCTCGCGGCGATGACCGACGTGGCGTGCGAGGACGGCCGGGCGGGTCCCTTCGAGTGCAAGGGGATCGACCTGCTGGCGTTCGTGCCGCAGGAGGAGTTCAGCGGTGCCGGCATCAGCGACCTGTGGGGCTGGAGCGACCCCGAGGGCGGCGGCGAGTACGTCATCATCGGCAAGACGAACGGCGTCGCGTTCTTCGACGTCACCGAGCCGACCGCACCACGTTACCTGGGCGAGCTGCCGAATCCTGCGGTGGCGCAGCAGATCTGGCACGACATCAAGGTCTACGACAACCACGCCTTCATCGTGAGCGAGTCCGAGCCGCACGGCATGACGGTCTTCGACCTGACCCGGCTGCGAGACGTCGAGCAGCCCGGCCAGGTGTTCGAGAGGGACGCCATCTACCGGCTGAACTGGGCCGCCCACAACCTCGAGATCAACACCGAGACCGGCTTCGCCTACATCGTCGGCGGCAACGCGGGAATCGTCGCCCCCGACCAGTGCCTGTCCGGCCTGCACATGGTCGACATCCGTGAGCCCAAGAACCCGTCGTTCGCCGGGTGCTACCTGGCCGAGGGCGGCCCGGGTACGGCGGCGCGCAGCGTCGGCAGCCCGGCCACGGAACTCTCCCCCGCCGCCTACGTCCACGACACGACCTGCGTGGTCTACAAGGGACCGGACCAGGACTATGCCGGCAGGGAGGTCTGCTTCAACTCCGCGGAGGACAAGGTCGTCATCGCCGACGTCAGCGACAAGGCAGCTCCCGTCACCCTCGGAACGACCGCCTACAAGAATGTTGCCTACGCGCACCAGGGGTCGCTCACCGAGGACCACCGGTTCCTGCTGCTGAACGACGAGCTCGACGAGCAGACTTTCGACACCAACACCCGGACGATCGTGCTGGACGTCTCGGACCTCGACGCCCCGAAGGTGCACTTCGAGCACATGCATGCCACGAAGTCCATCGACCACAACAACTACGTGCACGGCGGGTTCGTCTACCAGTCGAACTACACCGCGGGCCTTCGGGTGCTGGACGTGGCGGACGTCGAGCGGGCAAGCATGAGCGAGGTGGCGTTCTTCGACACCTACCCGGCGCACACCGACGCGACGTTCGACGGGACGTGGTCGAACTACCCGTTCTTCGCCTCGGGGACGATCGCCGTGAGCGGGATCGACGAGGGGTTGTTCCTCCTCAGGCGCCAGGACGTGGGCGTGGGCGTGGGCGTCAGCTGCGAGACCTGCCCGGTGGAGATCCGGGCGGGCGAGAGCGGCACCGCGCGGGTCACTGTCCACAACACCGGTCGCGACGACGACATCTACACGGTGACGGCCGACGACGTCCCGGACGGCTGGACCGTGCAGGCGGGGTCCGTGGCCGTGGCAGCCGGCGACACCGAGCAGCTGGCGGTGACCATCGACGTACCGCGCCGGGCACGTGCGGGGACCTACACCCTGACCCTCACCGCGACCTCCGCCGCAGATCCTGGGGTCCGTGACTCGGTGCAGATCCCGGTCGAGGTACGCAAGGGCCGGCCCACCGGGACCGCCCGCACCGGCGGGTAGCGGCCGGCCGCAGCAGCGAGCTGGTCGGCGTGCTCGGCATGCCGCAACGCGGATCGGTCGGGTCGGCTACAGTCCTGGACGTGCAGACGCAGCGATTTCTCTACGGCTCCCGGACTCCGGTCGCCGTCGCGCTCGCCTGACCGCAACGACAGCCCGGGTCCTCGACCCGGCGCTGCGCTCCTGGTCGAGGACTCCTCCTCCCAGGAAGGCAGCACCCATGAGCACTCTCACCATCGAGGCCGGTCGCGCCCGGATCGACTCCATCGATGACGAGATCGTCCGCCTGGTCCGCGAGCGGATCGCCCTCAGCCAGCAGGTCCAGCAGGTCCGCCGGGCGGTCGGCGGGCCGCGCGTCGTGCAGGCCCGCGAGAACGACGTCGTCGGGCGGTGGCGGGCCCAGCTCGGCCGGCCCGGTGGTGCGATCGCCCTCGCCCTGCTCGAGCTCGGCCGCGGCCCGTCCGCCTGAGCTCAGACGGTGGCCCGCAGCCCCCTGGTCGTACGCCGCTCGACCACGAAGGACAGGAACGGCACGGTGCCGGCCAGCATCACGCCGAGCGTGTGCAGCACCGACCAGCCTGCCCGGCGCGACAGGTCCACCGTCGTCGCGAGGTAGACCAGGTACAGGAAGCCGTGGATCGGGCTGATCGTCTCCGACATGCGTGGCTCGCCGAACAGGTACCGCACCGGTACGGCGATGAGGATGAAGACGACCAGCACCACACCGACGACATTCGCGACGACCCGGTAACGCTGCAGCGCGCCGCTCACCGGCGGCTGTTCTCGGCGAGCCAGGCCAGGTGGCGGTTGTAGGCGGCCAGCTCGTCGTCGTCCTCGGCCGCGGCCGGCGTGGCCTGCGGACGCCGGTCCGGCTGCGGCAGCTCCGCCCGGTCCGCCGTGGGCGGCTCGATCCGCTGCGGGTCCAGCTCGTCGAGGATCATCTTGACCCAGAGAAAGACGGCGAAGCCGGCGAACAGCCACCACTGAACGGCGTAGCCGTAGTTCTGCCAGTCGCCCTGCGATCGGGCCTTGTCCCACTGCCACCAGCCGATCCGGCCGAGCACGACCAGCGACGCGAGCAGCAGGGCGTGCCACCCGAGCCACCGGGGTGAGACGAAGGCCCTGCGCACCTGCCTCAGGCTACCGGCGCAGCGCGGCGCCCGCCTGCCCGGCGGACTCCTGCTCCGGCCGGCTCCCGCCGCGCCGTGTGATGCCGGTGCGCAGGGGCAAGGAGGTCGTCATGCTGCCTCGCATCGGGCCCGACGCGCCCTGGCCCGCGGCGCTGTGGGTCGTCCGGCACGGTGAGAGCGCCGGGAACGTCGCCCGCGACGCCGCCGAGGCAGACGGCCTCGAACGCCTGGACCTGACCAGCCGCGACGTGGACGTCCCGCTGTCCGACCTCGGCCGGCGGCAGGCGCGGGCGCTGGGCCGCTGGATCGCCGACCAGCCGGAGAGCGAGCGCCCGACCGTGCTGTGGACCTCGCCGTACGTGCGGGCGCAGGAGACGGCGGCGCTGGCCCTCGAGGCGGCCCGCCTGGACCTTCCGCGGGTGGTGGACGAGCGGCTACGCGAACGGGAATTCGGGGTGCTCGACGGGCTGACGCGGCGCGGCATCACCGCGCAGTTCCCGCAGGAGAGCGAGCGGCGGGCGCTGGTCGGCAAGTTCTACCACCGGCCGCCCGGCGGCGAATCCTGGACCGACGTCGCGCAGCGGCTGCGTGCCGTCCTGGACGACATCCGGCTCGACGCCCAGGGCGAGCGCGTGCTGGTGGTGGCGCACCAGGTGGTGGTGCTGCTGGTCCGCTACGTCCTCGAGGGGATGGACGAGGCCGGCGTGCTGACGCTGGACGCGGAGGCAGAGGTCGTGAACTGCTCGGTGACCTCCTACCGGTACGACCCCGGGAACGGCCGGCTGGTCCTCGAGCGCTACAACGAGGCGACACCGCTCGAGGAGCAGGACGAGGTCGTCACCGCCGAGCCGGACGCCCCCCGTGCTCCCCGCTGACGTCGTCACGCCGCGGCTGCTGCGGGGCTGGCCGCTGCCCGAGCCGGGGGAGGGCGGCGACAAGTACGACCGCGGCACCGTTCTGGTCGTGGGCGGCTCGACGAGCACACCCGGGGCGGTGCTGCTGGCCGGCCTGGCGGCGCTGCGTACGGGCGCCGGGAAGCTGCAGATCCTGACGGTGGAGGCCACCGCCGTCACGCTGGGCGTGGCTGTGCCCGAGGCCGCCGTCGTCGGACTGCCGGCGGCGCCCGACGGCTCGCTGTCCCCCACAGCGGCCGGGCAGGTCCTGGACCGCAGCGAGCGGGCCTCGGCGGTCGTCCTCGGACCAGGCCTGCTCGACACCGACGGTGCCGGCGAGCTGTTGCGCCGGGTGCTGCCGCACGTCGGCGACACGCCGCTGCTGCTGGACGGGGTGGCGCTCGAGGCGCTCGCGAAGGACCCAGGCCTGCTGGCGGGCCGGGTGGGGCTGCTGACACCGAACGCGCGCGAACTTGCCGCGCTGCACGGAGGCGAGGAGCTCGCGGACGAGGCGGCCGCCGGCCTGGTCTCCCAGCGGTACGACGCGGTGGTGTCCGCGCCCGGCCGGGTGGCCGCGCCGGACGGCCGGAGGTGGTCTGTCGAGGCCGGCGGCGTCGGGCTGGGTACCTCGGGCTCGGGTGACGTCCTGGCCGGCCTGACGGGCGGGCTGCTCGCGTGCGGGGCGGAACCGGCGCAGGCCGGCGTCTGGGGCCAGTACCTGCACTCCTCGGCCGGTGACCTGCTCACCGCGCGGCTCGGGCGGGTCGGCTTCCTGGCCCGGGAGCTGCTCGAGGTGGTGCCCACCGTGCTGGGCCAGCTGCGACCCTGACACTGGTGCGCCCTACCGCGGCTGGGTAGGGGCGGGTCGACCGTGCACCTGGCGACGAGCTGCGGTAGCGCGTTCCGGGTCGGCCGACCAGCGGGCGTTAACGAGTGCTCACCGGCGCCGCTAGCCTGGGGCTGTGACCACCGCCACTGCGCCGCCCCGCCGCGAGCAGCTGCTCGAGGCGGCGGCGCAGCTGTTTGCAGAACGCGGCTTCCACGCGGTCGGCATCGACGACATCGGTGCCGCGGCGGGCATCAGCGGGCCCGGCGTCTACCGGCACTTCCCCAGCAAGGCAGCACTTCTCGAGGCGCTCTGCGACCGGGCGATGACGCGGATGCTCGCGGGCGCACGCGGGATCCCGGCAGCCCACGGCGATCCGGAGGCGGCGTTGGAGGCGCTGGTCGACCTGCACGTGGCGTTCGCCGTCCAGGAGCGCGCGCTGATCGGGGTCTGGGTACGCGAGGCGCGGGCGCTGTCCGACGGCGTCCGCCGGTCGCTGCGCCGGCGGATGAAGGCCTACGAGCAGCCCTGGCACGAGGTGCTCGGCCGGCTGCGCGACGACCTCGACCCGGCCGACGTGGCGGTGGTGACCGGCTGCACCCTGGCGATGCTCAACGGCACGGCGCTCACTCCGGTGTCGATGGAGGCCGGGCGGCGTGCGGTGCTGCTGCGCGAGACGGCGCTGTCCGCGCTGCTCGGCCGCCGTCGCTGATCCCGCCGGCCGCACCGTCAGGGCGTGACGGGATCCTGGCCGCCGCCCGAGGTCGCCGAGGAGAAGTGGCTGAGGTCCACCACGACGAACAGGCCCACCGCCGTGAACGCCTCGGCGCCCGTGGGGTCGGCGCCCACGCAGGACACCCAGATCTTGCGCCCGTCGCGGCGGTCGACGCGGGCGCGTACGACGTACCGCACGCCGGTCAGCACCGGGCGGAGATAGTCGACCTCCAGCCGCCGGGTGACGCCCGGCGCCCGGAGGGCGTAGAGGAGGAAGCCGAGGAGGTCGTCGACGACGGTGGCGACGGCGCCACCGTGCGCGATGCCTGGCGCGCCGCTGTGCCGCGCCTCGAAGACGTGCTCGGTGGCGACGCCGTCGCCCTCACGCCGGACCTGCAGGTGGTAGCCCTCCGGGGCCTCCGGGCCGCAGCCGAGGCAGGTCGGGTAGTGCGGCGGCAGGACGTCGTCGTCGAGCCGCCCGACGACCTCGCGCAGGTGGGACAGGACCGGATCGTGATCAGACACCGAGCGACCTTCCGATGATCTCCTTCATGACCTCCGTCGTCCCGCCGTAGATGGTCTGCACCCGGGCGTCGAGGTAGGCCTTGGCCACCGGGTACTCCAGCATGTAGCCGTAGCCGCCGTGCAGCTGCACGCATGCGTCGACCACGCGCTTCTGCAGTTCGGTCGTCCACCATTTCGCCATCGCGGCGTCCTGCACCGTGAAGCGACCGGCGTTGTGCTCCAGCACCGCCTTGTCCACGTAGTGGCGGGCGATCTCGATCTCGGTGGCCAGCTCGGCGAGCACGAAGCGGTTGTGCTGGAAGCTGCCGATCGGCCGGCCGAAGGCGCTGCGGCCCTTGCAGTAGTCCAGCGTCAGGTCGAACACCGTCTGCGCCGCAGCGACGGCCATCACCGCGATGGACAGCCGCTCCTGCGGGAGCTTGTCCATCAGGTGGACGAAGCCGCCCCCCTCGCGGCCGACGAGGTTGCCGGCAGGGACCCGTACGTCGTCGAAGGAGAGCTCGGCGGTGTCCTGCGCCTTCAGGCCCACCTTGGCCAGGTTGCGGCCGCGCTCGAAGCCCTTCATGCCGCGCTCGACAGCGAGCAGGGAGAAGCCGTGGGCTCCCTTCTCCGGGTCGGTGCGCGCGACCACCAGGACGAGGTCGCTGTGGATGCCGTTGGTGATGAAGGTCTTCGACCCCGACAGCACCCAGTCGGCGCCGTCCCGGCGGGCCGTCGTCTTCAGGCCCTGCAGGTCCGATCCGGCACCCGGCTCGCTCATGGCGATGGCCGTGATCATCTCGCCGCGCACGAACGGCGGCAGCCAGCGCTCCTTCTGCTCGTCGGTCGTCAGGTCCAGCAGGTACGGCCCCACCACGTCGTTGTGCAGGGTGAAGCCGACACCGGTCGCGCCGACCCGGGTCAGCTCCTCGGAGACGACGCAGTTGTAGCGGAAGTCGGCGGTGCCGCCGCCGCCGTACTGCTCGGGGACGTCGGTGCCGAGCAGCCCCTGCCTGCCCGCCTCGACCCACACCGAGCGGTCCACGATGCCCTGCCCCTCCCACTCCTCGTGGAAGGGCGTGACGTGTCTGGCGCAGAAGCCGCGGACCGATCCCCGGAAGGCGTCGTGCTCGGGCTCGTACAGGGTGGACTGCATGCCCGCCACGTTAGCGGTCGTTCACGCACCGCGCCCCCGGCCGGCTGCCCCTGGGTCGGGAGAGGCACGTACGGTGGGGTGGTCCGGGAAGGCGCAGGTGAAGGGGATCCGTGAGCGGCTGGCGACGTTGTGACTCGTGCCGCAAGGTGAAGGCCGCCGGGGAGTTCGACGGCGAGGCGACCACCTGCCGGGCCTGCCTGACCAGTCCGACGCCCGCCCCGCGCAGGAAGTCCGTGGTCGTGTCTCGGGCGGCCGCACCGCGCCCGCCGGCGGCGCCCGTCGACCGCGGGCCGCGGCTCGGCAGCGTCGGCAGCGGTGACCTCGAGGTCCGGGAGCGGCGGGCGCGGCGGGCCGCCTCCGAGGCGCTCGCCGAGCTGCACCCGGACGACTTCGCGATCCTGCTGCGGGACGCCCGGGCGGCCGAGGGGCTGCGCTCACTGAGCGCCGAGTCGGCGCCGCCGCCTCCCGAGAGCGCCTGACCACGGACTGCTATCGTCTTCGCCTGCACCAGCGCCGCTAGCTCAATTGGCAGAGCAGCGGACTCTTAATCCGCGGGTTCGGGGTTCGAGTCCCTGGCGGCGCACCCTGTTTGACCTGGGCTTTCTTCCTCATGGAAGGAGGCCCAGCGTCGTTCCGGGGCTCAGATGGGGACGAGATGGGGACGCGACTGCCAGTCGGCCTCATCCGGGGCACCAGCCGGGCGGCTGCTTCGGCGGCTGCGCGGGCCACTTCGGGCAGGACGCTGGTGTAGGTGTCGGCGGTGATCCCGATCGAGGAGTGGCCGAGCATCTCCGAGACGACCTTGAGGTTGGCGCCGCCGGCGAGAGCCAGCGTCGCAGCTCCGTGGCGAAGATCATGAAGGCGGACGGGCGGCAGGTCAGCGTCCCGGATCAGCCGCTCGAACCGGCTGGTGACCGAAGCTGGGTGCAGCGAGCTGCCGTCCTCTCGCGTGAACACCAGGCCGCTGTGCACCCAGCCCTCGCCCCAGGCGGCGCGTTCGGTGCGCTGCCGGTCCTGGTGCTCGCGGAGCACCTCGGTGGTGTCGGCGTCCAAGGCCACGATGCGCGCGCCGCTATCGGTCTTGGGGGCTCCGCGTTCGGTCTTCCAGCCGAGTTGGATGATCTGTTCGCTGATCGTCACGGTGCCGCCTTCGAGGTGCACGTCGGTCCAGGGCAGTCCGACGGCCTCGCCGCGGCGCAGACCGCGGAAGGCCACGAGGTGGAACAGTGGGTAGAGCCGGTCGTTCCGGGCGTGGTCGAGGAACCGGCCCGTCTGCTCGGGTGTCCACACCGCGACCTTGGGCCGCTGCCCCGTGGCGCGCCAGGCCGCGACGCGCTCTTCGGTCCAGATAACGGCCTTGGGTCGCCGTCCGCTCTCGAGTTCCACGTAGGCGGCCGGGTTGAACGCGATGAGCCGGCGTTTGGCGGCGGTGTTCAGCGCTGACATCAGGGTGGCGTGCACCCGGCGGACCGTAGCCGGGCTCAGCGCGCTAGCGGCCGTCACCCGGCACTCCAGCAGGTGCGCCAAGGTCAGTGACCGGGTGACATCGCCGTCCCCGCGTCCCAGTTGCCGGAGTGCGTCGTAGAGATCCTCGACGTCCGCGGTCGTCAGCTCTGCGAGCCGGTGATGGCCCAGTCCCGGCTTGAGGTAGAGCCGGATGTGCTCGGCATAGGACCGCCTGGTGCTGGAGCGCAGACCCACCTTCCCGCTCATCCACGAGTCGAGGTACTCCCCCACCGACTGCCGCCCCACCTCCACGTGCGTGCGCTTCTGGACCCGGTCAAGCAGGTCGACCAGCGCCGCCTGCGCGTCCCGCTGGGTCGCGAAGCCACCCTGTCGCTGACGCCGCCGAGCGCCACCGCCGGTGGCGGGCAGCTCGGCGTAGTAGTACCAAGTGCCGTGATTCCTGCCCTTGAGCCGGGGGCAGTCAGCACCGAGGGACTTGCCGGCCGGGTTGACGCAGCCGCAGCGCTTGTAAGTCGAGCCCTTCACAGCCGTTCCTCTCGCTTCCCTGACGTTCTACCGCTCGGCGGCGACATGTGCCTGAGCCTCCGAACCTTCTGTGGAGAGATTGAGCAAGTCACGAAGTGCGGCGGTCGGGACGCGGATGCTGCTGCCAAGACGGAGCACGGGTGTCGGCCAGCGGCCGGTGCGCACCAGCTCGTAGGCGCTGGTTCGACCGATGCCCAAGACGGACGCCGCGGTCAGCAGGTCCACCACGACCGGCAGCTGGCGCAGGTCGTCCTCATCCACGGCGGGGCCGTCCCGAGACCGATGGAGGCATGTGTCGGCTGCTGACGCAATGCTCATCGGCGGACTCGCTGGGCCCAGCCTGTGCTGGCCGCGACGAGGTCACGGCCACGAGGCAGCCGAGGTGGCGCACCACGGTCGCCAGGGTGCGGCAGATGAAGGGTCTGCTCCGTGCCGATGGCGTCCCGAAGGACGATGTCGGTCGGCTCGCCTGCGGCGCGCGTCGTCGTGAGTGGTCGGAGCTGCGCGTGGCGCTGGTCACGGTGACTGACAGCACGGTCAACGGGTCGACGTTGACGACTTCCATGACACCTCCGGACCGGTTTGGGCGCATGGGTGGCACGATCACGCCTCCCGTTGCCGGGCTGCTTGCCGCCCTGGAATGCGCTGGGACCGGTGCCGCTGAAGGTGCGCCGACCTTTAAACCCTGTGTTGGTGACGGCGGCGCCCGCTTTGCTCGGCTACCGACCGCGTACGGGCCTTGCGGACTCAGCCGCGTGCCGCCCGCGCGGCAACAGCCCCGGCAACTGACCACGCGCCTTGCCGGTGCGATGTTCGGCCGCGACGACGGTGACACCAGAGTAGCGACCGCTCATGCCGAGAAGCGCGCTGCGCTTCGCTCGCCTGCTCGCGGAACCGGTCTGGACGCGCTCGTACTGATCGTCGTGCTTCAGAAGCAGCGATCCAGAGGTTCGTGGGAGCAAGACGACCAGTACGGATTGCCGGCGTGCGCAAGCGTGGCCGCTCCGCACCGGCTGACCTGCGCGACGCACCCATCTGCCGCGGGGCGCGCACGTGCCGCGACCCTGGTCGTCGGTGCTGCAGGCACCGGGGCGGGTGTGAGCACCCACGGCGCAGGAGGAGCCGGGCATTGTTTGATCATTGCGGACGGCGCCGTCGGGATCAGGGGGTGTAGCTGCTCGGGCTCTGCTGCTGCTCGCGCCTCGGCAGTAGGGGCGTTCGGTGCTCGAGCAGCCCCGTCTGGGGAAGGCTTGCGTACCGTCTGTGACGGCTGAGACACTCCGATCATGCTCGCCGCGCAGAGGCCGTCAGGGAGGCAGCGAGATCCCTGGGTGAGGGGGCTCAGACAGGGAGGCGTGGCCGCGATCCTGGCGGGGGTCGCGGCTCTTGTGGTGGTCGCTTTGGAGGCTCGCCGCACGAGCCTGGGCTTCAACGACGCGGACGATCCACGCGTCATGCTCAGCTTCTTCCGCCAGCACCCGGACGTGTACACGGTCAGCGGGCTAGTGCCGCTGCCGGCAACCTTCGCCTCGCGGGCGACACGCCGATGAAGATCCT
>JBBDWV010000040.1 GCA_040902655.1 Mycobacteriales bacterium | reverse complement strand
TGCCTGTTCACGACGCGCCCGAACCAGCCACTACTCGCGGATCTGGGTCAGACGGAGCCGGTCCGCCCGGCTGTCGTCACCGCTGGCTGGACGTGGCGCGCCCGGAGCACGCCCCGTGGACGGTACTGCGGAACGGGCGAACCCGCCATTAAGGGACGAGACGCGTCCCGTCGACGCTCGCTTTCGATGAGCAGCGGCGGGGTACGCACGCCAGATGACCGCCCCCGAGCCGCCCGGCGAGGGCGCCGTCGCCGACGAGCCGGGGCTGGTCGTCGCCAGCGCCCCGCGCAGCGTCGCGCTGGTCCGGCGGTACGCGCTGGACGCCTGCGCCGCGCTCGGCTGGGACGACTCCGCCGACACCGTCGCGCTGCTCGTCAGCGAGATGGCGACCAACGCCGTCCTGCACGCCTACGGCTCGGAGATCCGCGTCCGCGTCCTCGACCGCGGGCTCCGGCTCCGCGTCGAGGTGCACGACGGCAGCCCTGCGCTTCCCGTTCCCCGGAACGCTCCCGCGCGAGACGAGGACGGCCGCGGCCTCGCGCTCGTCGAGGCCCTCGCCGTCGGGTGGGGCGCCGACCTTGCGCCCGGCGGCAAGACCGTCTGGTTCGAGGTCGGGATCTAGGACCGGCCAGCCCCGTCGTCGCCGGCGCCGTCGCCGCCTCTCTCGTCGTGGTCGGCGTCCGCAGCGCGGTCCGCCGCGGCGGCCTCCCGGTCCTTGTCGCTGGCCTTCCGGTCGCCCTCCGCCGCCATCCGGTCCAGCGCCGACTCCTCACGCGCCCCCGCCGCCGCGTCCCGCCGCTCCGCCGCACGCGCCCGCGCCTCCAGCAGCGACACCCGGTCCTGCGCCGAGCCATCCCGATCCTGGCCCGCATGAACCCGATCCGTCGCCGACCAACCACGGTCCCGCGCCGCAGCCAGATCCGCGTCCGTCCCGCCGGACCGCGAGTCCGCGGCGTCGTCACGGGCCTCCGCAGCCCGGTCCCGCCGCTCCGCCGACGCATCCCGCCGGTCAGCCGCCTCGACCAGCGCGACCACATCTGGGCCGGACTGGCCGCTGCGCAGGTCCCGCAGGTCCGCCGCGGCGTCCCGCCTGTCCGCGGCGCGGTCCCGCTCGTCCGCCACCTCGTCCCGACGGTCCGCCTCCGCGTCGCGATCGTCCGCGTCCCGGCGCCGTTCCCTCATGTCGTCCCCTTCTGCGTCCGGCACCCGCCGCGCACGCGCAGGCTAATGCTGCAGTCGGAGGCCGGCCAGGCGCGGCGGGACCGCCCCGGTCGAGTAACCAGCCACCGGGTCTCGCCGGAAACAGGAGGCGTCAGCCGTGCCGGTAGGTCGCGGCCAGTCTCTGACCCGGTTGCGCCCTACGCTCCAGACATGCCCCTCGAGCGCGCGGTCGACCTCCGGGCGCTGCTCGACGCGGCGGAGTCGGCGTCCCCGACCGACGGCGTGGACGCGCTCGCCGCCGAGCTCGCCAAGAACATCGGCGCAGCCGAGGTCGGCTTCCTCATCGCGGACATCGTCGGCGGGACGCTCGTCCGGCTGGCACGGGCCGGAGCCGGCAGCAAGCCCTCCCGCGCACGCGAGGCAGCCGACACCGTACCCATCGACGGGACCGAGGCTGGCCGCGCGTTGCGCACCCAGACGGTGAGATCGGCGCCTGCGGCGGACGGCGACGGAGTGTGGGTGTTCGCGCCCGTGACCGAACGCGGCGAGGCCGTCGGCGTGCTGGAGCTGCTCCTGCCGGTCGAGCCGGACGCCGAGACCGCCGGGTACCTCGCCTCCGCCGCCCACGCGCTCGCCTACGTCGTCATCGCCGACCGCCGCTACACCGACCTGTACGAGTGGGGCTCGCGCAGCGCGCCGCTGACGCTGGAGGCCGAGATCCAGCGGCGCCTCCTGCCGACGTCCTACACCTGCGAGGCCGGCCAGTTCACCCTCGGCGGCTGGCTCGTCCCGGCCTCCTCCGCCGGCGGCGACACCTTCGACTACGCCCTCGACCGGGACGTGCTGCACATCAGCATGACCGACGCGATGGGGCACGGCGTCGCCGCGGCGCTGCTCGCGACGCTCACCGTCGGAAGCCTGCGCAACAGCCGCCGCGCAGGCTTGCCCCTGACCGAGCACGCCCGCCAGGCCAACACACACCTCATCGAGCACGCCAGCGACGACCAGTTCGTCACCGGCCAGCTCCTACGCGTCGACCTCGCCACCGGCATCGTTCACGTCGTCAACGCCGGACACGTCCCGCCCCTGCTCGTCCGGGACGGCACGACTTCCGAGATCGCGCTCGACGCCGACCAGGCCTTCGGGATCGACCCCACGACCGACTACCGCGTGCAGGGCTTCACCCTGCGGCCAGGAGACCGACTGGTGTTGCTCACCGACGGCATGCTCGAACGCAAGGCCCAGGCGGCCGACGTCCCGGGGCTGCTGGCCGACGTCTGCGACCTGCACCCCCGCGAAGCGGTCCAGACCCTCACTGCAGCCGTCTCGACAGCCGCCGGCAGCGAGCTGGAGGACGACGCGACCGTGCTCATCCTCGACTGGTACAGCGGACCAGCACGCGACGCCAGCGCGGGCTCGACGGACGAACGCGCGTCGCGCTGACCCCGTCGGCAAGCGACCTTGAGCGCGTCGGGGAGGCACGATGCAAGCAGGGGAGCAGTCCGCCCCCTCGCGTACGACCACTGGTGGAGTAGTCGCACGCTGATGCCCGCGGTGGTGAGGGCGGGGGCTTGCCATGCGTCTCGCGGGCAGCGGTTGCACCCGGTTCCGTGCGAGGCTGCCACCTGTGGAGCGTCGAATTCTGGGGATCGAGAACGAGTACGGCGTGACCTGCACCTTCCGCGGGCAGCGCCGGCTCTCGCCGGACGAGGTCGCCCGCTACCTGTTCCGCCGGGTGGTGTCCTGGGGACGCAGCTCCAACGTCTTCCTGCGCAACGGCGCCCGGCTCTACCTCGACGTCGGCAGCCATCCGGAGTACGCCACCCCCGAGTGCGACCGGGCCGTCGACCTGGTCACCCACGACAAGGCGGGGGAGCGGATCCTGGAGGGGCTGCTCATGGACGCCGAGCGGCGGCTCCGTGAGGAGGGCATCGCCGGCGACATCTACCTGTTCAAGAACAACACCGACAGCGCGGGCAACTCCTACGGCTGCCACGAGAACTACCTGGTGGGCCGGCAGGGGGAGTTCTCCCGGCTGGCCGACGTGCTGATCCCCTTCCTGGTCAGCCGGCAGATCGTGGTCGGCGCCGGCAAGGTGCTGCAGACGCCGCGCGGCGCCGTCTACTGCGTCAGCCAGCGCGCCGAGCACATCTGGGAGGGCGTTTCCAGCGCCACCACCCGCAGCCGGCCGATCATCAACACCCGCGACGAGCCGCACGCCGACGCCGAGCGGTTCCGCCGGCTGCACGTCATCGTCGGCGACAGCAACATGAACGAGTGCACGACCCTGCTGAAGATCGGTGCCACCGACCTGGTGCTGCGGATGATCGAGGCCGGCGTGGTGATGCGGGACCTCACGCTGGAGAACCCGATCCGGGCGATCCGCGAGATCAGCCATGACGTCACCGGCCGGCGCAAGGTCAAACTCGCCAACGGCCGGGAGGCCAGCGCGCTGGAGATGCAGCGCGAGTACTACGGCAAGGCGGTCGACTTCATCGCCCGGCGGGGCGGCGACGACGTCGTCCAGCGGGTGCTCGACCTGTGGGGCCGCACGCTGACCGCCGTCGAGACCGGGGACCTGTCGCTGGTCGACCGGGAGATCGACTGGGTGACCAAACACCAGGTGATCGAGCGCTACCGCCTCAAGCACGACCTGCCGCTGTCCAGCCCGCGGGTCGCCCAGCTGGACCTGGCCTATCACGACGTCAACCGCAGGCGTGGTCTGTACTACCTGCTCGAGCGCACCGGGGCGGTGGAGCGGGCCACCACCGACCTGGCCGTGTTCGAGGCCAAGTCGGTGCCGCCACAGACGACGCGCGCCCGGCTGCGCGGGGAGTTCATCCGGCGCGCGCAGGAGAAGCGGCGGGACTTCACCGTGGACTGGGTGCATCTCAAGCTGAATGACCAGGCGCAGCGCACTGTGCTGTGCAAGGACCCGTTCCGCGCGGTCGACGACCGGGTGGACAAGCTCATCGCCAGCATGTGACACCCTGGCCGGATGAGTCCCGCAGCCACTGACAAGCCCTCCGTCGAGATCCCCGACGGCCCGCCCCCGACCGGCCTGGTGATCGACGACCTCACCGTCGGCGACGGTCCGGAGGCCACCGCCGGCACCACCTGCACCATGCAGTACGTCGGTGTCGCCTGGTCGACCAAGCAGCAGTTCGACGCCTCCTGGGACCGCGGCCAGCCGTTCAGCTTCGGCCTGGGCCAGGGCAGCGTCATCTCCGGCTGGGACCAGGGTGTGGCCGGCATGAAGGTCGGCGGGCGACGCCGGCTGACGATCCCGCCGGAGCTCGGTTACGGCTCGCGTGGCGCCGGCGGCGTCATCCAGGGCGGCGAGACGCTGGTCTTCGTGGTCGACCTGCTGGGCGTCCGCTGACCAGGTAGGAGCGCAGCGCGCGTCCGCCCGAGCGGCGTCGGCGTACCTGCTCGCGCCTCACAGCAGCGCTGCGGCGTGCCGCCCGGCGGCGGCCGCCGCGACAAAGGCCAGCGGGTCGTCGTCGAGGCCCCGACCCATCGACGACAACAGCGGCGACCACGGGCGCAGGATCTCGACCAGGTCGTCGTCCCGCACGTCCACCCGGCGGTGGCGCGGGAACAGGTCGGCCCCCACCAGTTCGGCGTACGAGGCCGGCACCACCACGTCGGCCGGCGCGAGCGCGACCCGCCCGTACGCCGTGGTGCTGTGGTGACTGACGCCGCAGTGCCGGGGGCGGCGGTCGGCCTGCGACATCCGCAGGACGGCGACCGGCCGTCCGCCGACCGCGGCAGCGGCGTTGACCGCCTCGCCGGCGGCGACTCCGGAGAACCCCCACGTCGTCCCGGTGCCGAGGTTGCCCGGCCCCTGCGTGACGACGACGATCTCGGCCTGCTGCACCCGCACCGCGGCGAGCAGCCCGCTGTGCAGCGTCACGGCCTCCAGGTCGCCACCGAAGGCCTGCCCGACGGTGACGGTGCCGGCCAGCCTCGGCGCCAGGGCCGCAACCGCCCGGCTGAACCACAGCGGCAGGGCGCCGCCGTCGGTCATCACGTACGACACGCGGGTCGCCGGCCGCGCCTCCAGCACCCCCGCCAGCACGGCGGGCAGCGAGGAGTGCAGGTCGGCCACGACCACCGGCGTTCCCGGCAGGAGGTCGTCCCCGGCGAGCAGGTCATGGCTGGGGGAGTCCTGCTCGTCCGCGCCCAGCACCACCGTCTGCAGCGGCGTGTAGCGGGCCTTCACCAGATGGCCCACGCCTTCCCGGTCGGCCGGCAGCCGCTCCGGCAGGGCCACGACCAGCGCGTAGCCGCCAGTGCCCAGCCCGAGGTCGAGCGCGCCGACGTTCACCAGCACGACGTCGCCGACCTGCGGCTGCCCGACCAGCGGCGGGTGGGCGAGCGCCCTCAGCACGCTGCCGTCGACATCGACGTCGAGCTCCTGCGCACCGGACCAGGACGGGCCCAGCGCCACGACCTCGCCGCGCCGCCACTGGACGCCTGTCACTGTGCCCCCTCGCAGCCCGGCCCTCAGGCTAACGTCGGCTGCGTGTCCGCCAAGAAGACCGAGCGGTTGCTCAACCTGGTGATCTGCCTGCTGCACACCCGGCGGTTCCTGTCCGTGCAGGAGATCCGCGCGGCGGTGCCCGGCTACGCGCAGGACACCGAGGAGTCCTTCCGGCGCATGTTCGAACGCGACAAGGAGGAGCTGCGCGACGTCGGTATCCCGCTCGAGACCGGCACCAACAGCGCCGTCCACGACGACGAGCCGGGCTACCGGATCGCCCGCCGCGACTACGAGCTGCCGCCGATCACGCTGGAGCCGGACGAGGCCGCCGCACTGGGCCTGGCCGCCCGGCTGTGGCAGTCCGCGCCGCTGGCCGGCGCCACCGGCACCGCGCTGCTCAAGCTGCGGGCCGCGGGCGTGGAGGCGCCGGTCGCGCCGGCCGCGCTCGAGCCGCGGGTCGGCGCCAGCGAACCGGCGTTCGCGGCCTGTCTGGCGGCCGTCCGCGACGGCCGGGCGGTCCGTTTCGGCTACCGCGCCAGCGGCGGGAAGGGGCCGCAGCAACGCGCCGTCCAGCCCTGGGGCGTCGTGTCGTGGCGCGGCCGCTGGTACCTCGTCGGGCACGACACCGACCGGGGCGCCGAGCGGGTCTTCCGGCTGTCCCGCATCGTGGGGGAGGTGGCCCCGCTCGGGGAGCCGGGGGCGGTCGTGCCCCCCGAGGGGGTGGACCTGCGCGCGATGGTGGCCCGGATGGCGACCGACGAACCGCGCGAGACCGCCCGGGTGTCGCTGCGCGACGGCGCCGGCTGGGAGCTGCGCCGCGAGGCGACGGCCAGTGCGGCCGATCCCGACCGGGCCGGCTGGACGGTGTACGACATCGGCTTCGCCGACCCCGAGCGGCTCGCCGACCGGGTGGTCGGCTTCGGCGCCGATGCCGTCGTCCTGGACCCGCAGAGCGCCCGCGCGGCGGTCGTCCGCCGACTGCGGGGGCTCGCGTCGTGAGCGGCACGCGAGGGCAGCTTCCCCGCCTGCTGGCGCTGGTGCCGTACCTGCTGGCCCGACCGGGGGTGCGGCTGGCGGACGTGGCTGCGGACTTCGGCGTCGACGAGGAGCGGCTGCGCGCGGACCTCAACCTGCTCTGGGTCTGCGGACTGCCGGGACACGGGCCGGGCGACCTGATCGACGTGGAGTTCGAGGGGGACACCGTCACCCTGCTCGAGCCGGCCGGGGTGACCCGGCCGCTGCGACTGACGGTCGACGAGGCGCTGGCCCTGATCGTGGCGCTGCGCGCGCTCGCGGACACGCCCGGGCTGGAGGAGAAGGACGCTGTCGACCGGGCGCTGATCAAGGTCGAGCAGGCCGCGGGCGACGCCGCCGAGCCGGCGCACCGCGTCGAAGTGGCCGTCGAGGGCGAGCAGCGGGTACTCCCGGTCGCGCGCCGCGCCCTCGACCAGGGCCGCCGGCTGCACCTGTCCTACTACGTCCCCGGGCGCGACGAGACCACCGAGCGGGACGTCGACCCGATGCGGCTGCTGCTCGTGGAGGGCCGCAGCTACCTGGAGGCGTGGTGCCGCCGGGTCGACGGGGTGCGGCTGTTCCGCCTGGACCGGGTACGCGAGGTGACCCTGCTCGAGCAACCGGCCGCACCGCCGCCGGAGGCCGCACCCCGCGACCTGTCCCAGGGGCTGTTCCGGCCGGCCCCGGACGACCTGCTGGTCACCCTGGCGCTGCGTCCCGAGGCGGCCTGGGTGGCCGATTACCACCCGTGCGAGTCGGTCACGCAGTCGGGCGGCGGAGGACTGGTCGTGCACCTGCGGGCGCGGGACACCGGCTGGGTGCGCCGCCTCGCCCTGCGACTGGGCGACTCCGGACGGGTGCTGGCACCGGCTGAGCTCGCCCAGTCGGTCCGCGCCGACGCGGCGTCGGCACTGGCTGCCTACCAGGAGGGCTGATCCGCCTCTGGGCAGCCGTCACCACGACGAGTGATTGAGCCGCGAAGAAGTCAAGCAGTTGCCGGCCCCTGCCGAAGAAAGCGGTGTCGCACGCCGTGCGGCACGACGAGGGAGAGCGGGCCATGACCACCATCAAGGCGACCTGCCCGAGCTGTGGCGAGGTCGAGCTCACGCCCGCCGACCTCTCGCTCATGGTCTGCAGCCACGCGCCACTGTCCTACTACGCGTTCCGCTGCCCGGGCTGCCTCGACGAGGTACGCAAGCCGGCCGACGACCACGTCGTGTCCCTGCTCGTCTCCGGAGGCGTGCCGGCTCAGGTCTGGGACCTGCCCGCCGAGGCGCTCGAGTCCAAGGACGGCCCGCGGCTGTCCTACGACGACCTGCTGGACTTCGGGCTGCAGCTGGGCGAGACCGACCTGCTCGCCGCCGTCGCCGCGGCCTGCGTCCGGAGCTGACCGGCACGCTAGCCTCGGCAGGTGTTCTGGCTCCTGCTCGCCGTCCTGGTACTGCTCTCCCTCGCCCTGCTCGCAGCGGTCCTGCTCACGTTGTGGCGGCAGGTCACGCAGCTGGGCGGCAGGCTGCGTACGGCGACCGCACTGGCCGAGCAGAGCCTTGCCGCTCTCGACGACGCCCGGCCGGCCGCCCCGCCCCGGGCCGGACCGTGCCCCACCTGCGGCGCGCCCGCCCGACTGCTCACCTCCCGGCCACCTGCGCGTCGCCGCGCGGACCGCTGACGGCGACCTGCAGGCGTAGGCTCGACCGCGTCGTCAAGTGCGGAGGAGCGGAATCGTGTCGTTGCCCGGTGGCTGGGAGCTGGTCCTGGTCGTGCTCGTCATCATGGTGCTGTTCGGGGCCAAGCGGCTTCCGGAGGCCTCGCGTTCGCTCGGCCGCTCGATGCGGATCTTCAAGGCCGAGACCAAGGGGCTGCGCGACGACAGCGACACCACCATCGCGGGCAGCACGCCTTCCGACACCACAGTGACCGCCACCCAGGAGCCGCTACCGGCCGCCGATCCCACGCAGCCGCGCCAGCCGTAGGTGGCCGGCCCCGTTCGCGGACCGGCCCGACGTCCTGCCCGCAAGAGCCGGCAGGCACGCCCGCCCGACGGCCGGATGGCTCTGGCCGAACACCTGCGCGAGCTGCGCAACCGGCTGGCCGTCTCGCTGCTGGCCCTGGCCGTCTGCGTCGTCGTCGCGCTGCTCCTGCGCGAACACATCTTCGATTTGCTGAAGCGCCCGTACTGCGAGACCGAGGTGGCCAGGCAGGCCGCCGCACGTACGGGGAACCAGTGCGACCTCTACGCCTTCGGCCCGTTCGAGCAGCTGGCGGTCTCGCTGCGGGTCGCGCTCATCGCCGCGGTTCTCGCGTCGGCCCCGGTCTGGCTCTACCAGCTCGGCGCCTTCATCACCCCGGCGCTGCACCGCCGGGAGAAGCAGTACGCCGCGGCCTTCCTCGCCGCGTCGCTGGTGCTCTTCTCGACCGGCATCGTCTTCGCCTACTTCACGATCTCGCGAGGGCTGCAGTTCCTGCTGTCCTTCGGCGGCGAGGGCATCGTCACGCTGCCTTCGATCCAGAGCTACCTGTCCTTTGTCACGCTGACGCTGCTGGCCTTCGGCGTGGCGTTCCTGTTCCCGGTCCTCGTGCTGTTTCTGAACATCGTCGGCGTCTTCCCCGCAGCGCGGATGCGGTCCTGGCGGCGCGGGATGATCGTCGGCATCGCGGTGGCCGCCGCCGTGCTGACCCCCTCCCAGGACCCGTTCACGTTTCTGGCGATGGCGCTGCCGCTCTACGGGCTCTACGAGGGCTGCATCGTGCTCGCGCGGGTGCGCGAGCGGGCCCAGCGGCGGCGGCGCGCGGTCGAGCCGGGTGCCCAGGCACTGGAGCGGCTGAGCGACGACGAGACCTCAGCGCTCGAGGACGGCGCGGCCGGGCCCTGACCGACTTTCCCACCGGCCGCGCCGACGTAGCCTGAGGTCGTGACCAGCGAGGCGGTGTCGCCGGCCGAGCGCTACGCGGCGTTCCGTCGCTCACAGACCGGGCCGGCGCTGACGGAGTTCCAGCTCGGCTACCCGTTCGGGCTGGACGCCTTCCAGCGCACCGCCTGCGCCGCCCTGGAGGCTGGCCGCGGCGTCCTGGTGGCCGCGCCCACCGGCGCCGGCAAGACGGTCGTGGGCGAGTTCGCCGTCCACCTCGCGCTGCGCGCCGGCCGCAAATGCTTCTACACGACGCCGATCAAGGCGCTGTCGAACCAGAAGTACAACGACCTGGTCGAGCGGCACGGCGCCGACCGGGTGGGGCTGCTGACGGGCGACAACGCCGTGAACGGCGACGCGGACGTGGTGGTCATGACCACCGAGGTGCTGCGGAACATGCTGTACGCCGAGGGGTTGGGCGGCGCGGGCGGTCCGTCCTCCAGCGACCGGCTGCGCGGGCTCGTGCACGTCGTGATGGACGAGGTGCACTACCTCGCCGACCGCGAACGTGGCGCCGTGTGGGAGGAAGTGATCATCCACCTGCCGGAGAACGTCCAGGTCACGTCGCTGTCGGCGACGGTCAGCAACGCCGAGGAGTTCGGCGAGTGGCTCGGCACGGTCCGGGGCGACACCGAAGTGGTCGTCGAGGAGCACCGGCCGGTCCCGCTGTGGCAGCACGTGCTGGTCGGCACCCGGCTCTACGACCTCTTCGTCGGAGACGAACGTGTCAAGGGCGTCGGAGACGAACGTGTCAAGGGCGTCGGTGCGGAGGCGACCGCAGGCGCAAGGGCGGTCCGGGTCAACCCGCAGCTCGAGCGGCTGGCCCGCGACGAGGGCCGGCTGCCGGCGCGCGGCGGGCGCGGCCCCCGTGGGACCTCGCGTGGCGGCCACCGGCGGCCGATGGCGTCGCGCTCGGAGGTGCTGACCCGGCTGGACGGTCAGGGGCTGCTGCCGGCCATCACCTTCATCTTCAGCCGGGCCGGTTGCCAGGCCGCAGTCCAGCAGTGCCTGCGCTCGGGGCTGCGCCTCAACACCGCCGAGGAGTCCGAGCGGGTCCGGCTGACGGTGGAGCGCAGGACCGCGTCGATTCCGCGCGAGGACCTGCGGGTGCTCGGCTACTGGGACTTCCTGGAGGGCCTTCAGCGGGGCATCGCCGCGCACCACGCCGGGATGCTGCCGACGTTCAAGGAGGTCGTGGAGCAGCTGTTCGTGGACGGGCTGGTGAAGGCCGTCTTCGCGACCGAGACGCTCGCGCTCGGCATCAACATGCCGGCCCGCTCGGTGGTGCTGGAGAAGCTGACCAAGTGGAACGGCGAGACGCACGCCGACGTGACGCCGGGGGAGTACACCCAGCTCACCGGTCGGGCCGGCCGCCGCGGCATCGACGTCGAGGGCCACGCGGTCGTGCTGTGGCAGCCGGGGATGGATCCGCGGCAGGTGGCCGGTCTCGCATCGACCCGCACCTATCCGCTGCGGTCCAGCTTCCGACCCTCGTACAACATGGCGGTGAACCTTGTCGGCTCACTCGGCCGGGAATCGGCACGCACTCTGCTGGAGAGCTCGTTCGCGCAGTTCCAGGCCGACGCGTCCGTCGTCGGGCTGGCCCGCCAGATCACCCGCAGCCTGGAGGGGCTCGAGGGCTACCGCGAGGCGATGACCTGCCACCTCGGTGAGGTACAGGAGTACGCCGGGCTGCGTGCGGAGCTGTGGCGGCGCGTGGGCGAGCTCGCCCGCAGCGGCGCCACCCAGCGCCGGGCCGCTGCGGCCGCGTCGCTCGAACAGCTCCGCGTCGGCGACGTCATCCGGGTACCGACCGGGCGGCGGTCGGGGCTGGCGGTCGTACTCGATCCCGGCGTCGGCAGCAACGGCGACATCCACCCGATGGTTCTCACCGAGGACCGCTGGGCCGGTCGGCTGCCCGCCGCCGACTTCTCCACGCCGGTCGAGCCGTTGGCGAAGGTTCGGGTGCCCAAGGGCTTCAACGCCCGCTCACCGCAGGCCCGGCGTGACCTGGCCTCGAGCCTGCGGGCGCTGGACCTGCCCGTGCCGGGCCGCCCCGGCAGACGCCGGAGCGGTGCCGCGGACGACGAGAAGCTCAGCGGGCTGCGGGTCGCGCTGCGCCGCCACCCGGTGCATGGCTGCGACGACCGGGAGGCGCACCTGCGCTGGGCTGAGCGTTGGCGCCGGCTGCGCGAGGAGACCGACAAGCTCGAGCGGCGGGTGGCCGGCAAGACCAGCTCCATCGCCCGCACCTTCGACCGGGTCTGCGTCGTGCTCGACGAGCTCGGCTACCTCGACGGTGAGCAGGTGGCGCCGGCCGGGCGGTCGCTGTCCCGGGTCTACAGCGAGTCCGATCTGCTCACGGTGGAGAGCCTGCGCCAGGGGCTGTGGGACAACCTGTCGGCAGCAGAGCTGGCGGCGGTCGTGTCGACACTCGTCTACTCTGCGCGCCGGCCCGGGGAGTCCAACCCGCTCGTCCCGTCCGGCCCGGTGCGGGTCGCCCTCGAGGAGATGGACCGGCTGTGGCGCTCGCTGTCGCACGTCGAAGCCGACGCCGGCGTGCAGTTCCTGCGCCAGCCCGACAACGGCTTCGCCTGGGCGACCTGGCGCTGGGCCGGTGGGGCAACGCTGGAACAGGTGCTCGGCGACGACCCGGACATGACCGCCGGCGACTTCGTGCGCTGGTGCAAGCAGATCGTCGACCTGCTCGGGCAGATCGCGGTGGTGGCCGAGGAGCTCTCGCCCAAGGGGGAGGAGCTGCGCCGGACAACCCGCAAGGCGATGGAGGCCGTACGCCGCGGCGTCGTGGCCTACAGCAGCCTGGCCTGACCTCGAGCTGATCCTGAGCTGATCCTGAGCTGATACCCCCTGCGTCCTGCCGCGCCGCGCACCGCGCGCTCCACAGAGCATGACGCAACAGGGGGGCGGGGCGGGGTGGCGGCTAGCCTCGACGGATGTGACTGCCCGTCCGCTGGTGCTCGCCAGCGCCTCACCGGCCCGGCTGCGCCTGCTGCGTGACGCCGGTCTGGACCCGCGCGTGGTCGTCAGCGGCGTGGACGAGGAGGGCGTCGCCGCCCCTGATCCGACGTCGCTGGTCGTGGAGCTGGCCCGACTCAAGGCCGCCGCCGTCGCCGGGTCGCTGGCCGGCGACGAGCTGGTGGTGGGCTGCGACTCGATGCTCGAGCTCGGCGGCGAGATCCTGGGCAAGCCGCGGAACGCCGCCGACGCCACGGCACGCTGGACACGCATGCGCGGCCGGAGCGGCACCCTGCTCACCGGCCATGCGGTCGTCGACGTCGCCGCCGGCCGCATCACCTCGGGGGTCGCAGCGACCACTGTGCGCTTCGGCTCGCCGTCGGACCGCGAGATCGCGGCATACGTCGCCACGGGAGAGCCGCTGCGCGTCGCCGGAGCCTTCACCCTCGACGGCCGCTCCGCGCCGTTCGTCGACGGCATCGACGGCGACCCCGGGAACGTGATCGGCCTGTCGCTGCCGCTGCTGCGGTCGCTGCTCGCCGACCTGGGTATCGGCATCACAGACCTGTGGGCCTCGTGACGACCGCCCTGCAGCCGGGGCTGCGGATCGGGCCGCTGACGGTCGACCTGCCGGTGGTGCTGGCCCCGATGGCCGGCGTCACGAACGCGGCGTACCGCTCGCTGTGCCGGTCGTACGGCGCCGGGCTGTACGTCAGCGAGATGGTCTCCGCGCGGGCGCTGCTCGAGGTCAACGAGACGACGAACCGGCGGGCGTCGTTCGGCCCGGACGAGACCGTGCGCAGCATCCAGCTCTACGCGACCAGCCCCGACGTCGTCGGCGCCGCAGTGCGCAAGCTGGTGCAGGAGGACGGCGTGGACCACGTCGACCTCAATGTCGGCTGCCCGTCGCCGAAGGTCACCCGCCGGGGCGGCGGAGCGGCCCTGCCGGCGCACCCGGTGCTGTTCGGCAACCTGGTGCGCTCCGCCGTGCGCGCCGCCGGCGACGTGCCGGTCACGGTGAAGATGCGCACCGGCGTGGACGACGCGCACCTGACCTACCTCGAGGCCGGGCGGCGCGCACAGGAGGAGGGCGCGGCGGCCGTGGCGCTGCACGCCCGCACCGCCGAGCAGTTCTACTCCGGCCGGGCGGACTGGGAGGCGATCGGCGAGCTTAAGGCGGCGCTCGGGCATGTGCCGGTGCTCGGCAACGGCGACATCTGGGCCGCGAGCGACGCGCTGCGGATGATGGAGCGCACCGGCTGCGACGGGGTGGTGGTCGGCCGCGGGTGCCTGGGCAAGCCGTGGCTGTTCCGCGACTTGGCGGATGCCTTCGCCGGACGCGAGGTGCAGGGTCCGCCGCCGATCGGGGACGTCGTGCCGGTCATGAAGAGGCACGCCCGGATGCTGGTCGAGGCCCGCGGCGACGAGGGCTTCGCCGTCCGCGACTTCCGACGGCACACCGGCTGGTACATGACCGGCTACCCCGTCGGCGGGTCGGCCCGCAAGGCGCTGGCGATGGCCTCCTCGCTCGCTGAGCTGGACGACCTGCTCGACGCCCTCGACCCGACCGCCCAGCTGCCGCCCGGCTCGGAGCTGCTGCCCCGCGGACACGTGCAGGGGCCGCGGCACGTCGTGCTGCCGGAGCACTGGCTGCGCGACCCGCTGGACCCGACCCCACCAGACGATGCCGGCGCCTTCCACCAGGGTGGTTAGCCACCAGGGTGGTTAGTGGTCAGCCACCAGGGTGGTCAGCCACCAGGGCGGTCAGCCGCGGTCTCCAAGGCCCTCAGCAGCCGGTCCAGCGGGCTGTCCAGACCCCAGCGGTCCGACAGCGCCACCAGCCGAGCGGGGTCCCGCGGCCCGCGGGGGAGTACGTCGGACAGCTCCGGCACCGGCAGGTCGCGCACGGCACGGGTCACCGCGGGCGCCACCGCGAGGTAGGCCCGCGCGGCCTCGAGCTTGGCCCGTGCGCCGGCCGGGAAGCCGTCCTGCTCTCCGGTGTCCAGCGCGGCCAGGATGCCCTCCACCGTCCCGAACCGGCTGACCAGCGCCGCAGCGGTCTTGTCGCCGACACCCTTGACGCCGGGCAGCCCGTCCGACGGATCGCCGCGCAGCACGGCGTACTCCGCATAGGCCGTTCCAGAAATGCCGTACTTGGCCGCGACCGTTCCCGGGGTGTACGGCGCGAGCTTGTCCACCGTGTACAGCACGCGGACGGGACCCTCGTCGCGGACCAGCTGGAACATGTCTCGGTCACCGGTCACGACGTCCACCGCCCCGGCCTCCCGCGCCGACAGCGTCCCGAGCACGTCGTCGGCTTCGTACCCCTCGACGCCGGCCGTCGCGATGCCGATCGCGTCCAACACCTCCAGCAGTACGCCGACCTGGCCGCTCAGGCTCGCCGGCTCCGCCTCCGCGCCGTTGTCCGCGAGCCGGTGCGCCTTGTAGGAGGCGACAGCGGCGACCCGGAACGCGGGGCGCCAGTCGAGGTCCAGGCATGCGACCAGCCGGGCCGGCCGGGTGTCCCGGACGATCCGCGCGATCAGGTCGATCGTCCCGCGCACGGCGTTGACCGGCGAGCCGTCCGGTGCGGTGACCGACTCCGGCACGCCGTGGAAGGCGCGGTACCAGAGCGAGGGGGTATCGAGCAGGGTCAGCTGTCCAGGCACCCCGCCAGGCTGTCAGATCGGAATGGCCAGGAGGCTGTCAGGCCGGGTACCCGTACCGGAGGAGCCAGGCGGCAAGGCTCGCGTCGTCCCGCAGCCGCCAGCCGCGACGGTCACCCCGGTCCGGCATCGGGCGCTGGCCGAACCGCTTGGTGTGAAAGACGTAGGCCTCTTCGGCGGCATGGGCGGGATCCTTGTGGGCGGCCACCCGCCGACCCGCCCGATCCACCGCCGCCTCCTCGTGCAGGACCCGCGCGACACATCGCAGCAGCGGACGCTCGGCAGCGAAGGCCGGCTGCAGGGCCAGCTCCGCCGGCGGATCGACCCCGACCTCCCAGGACTCGAGGCTGACGGCCACGGGCGCACCCGAGTGAACCGCACACGACGGCAGTACGTGCAGCAGGGGCGTGCTCGGAACGTCCCCGATCGATCGACCCGGGAAGCACACCTCGATCTGGCTCAGCGGCTGCTCCCTCGGCGTCCACAGGGCGAGTGCAGCGGGCCCGTGCAGGACGACGTCACCGTGACGGGCCAGCGCACGCAGCTGCTCCCACAGTGGTCCGTGCTGACAGGAGCCGGGCTGGTCACCCACCGCCTGGACCAGCCGGTGTGTGAGGCTTCGGCGGAGGAAGACCAGCAGCTCCGCCGTCGGAGCCGGTGGCGGCAGATCGACTGCCAGCTCCAGACCCGCCGACTCCAGCACTGCCATCAGCACGGCCAGGGTCGGCAAGCGCCGTCCGGCCTCCACCGCAGCGACGGTGCGGGAGTGGACGCCGGTGCGCGCGGCGAGCTCGCGCTGACTCCAACGCTGCCGCCGGCGCACCGCCCTCAGCATCTCGGCTGCCTCCACCCTCTGAGCGTGCCGCACTCCCGGCGGCGCGGAGGGCAGCTGCAGGGGACTGTGGACTGGGCGGCTCGCTGTGCAGCGGCTCAGCCTGCCGCGCACCTGGGCTGCCGCGTACCTGGGCTGCCGCGGTGTGTGAGGTGCCGACGTATATGGAACTGCTGGCGCTGACGTCGGCAGCTCCATATACGCACCGGCGGACATGGTGCTGCCGGACACACGTATGAAACTGCCGGTCCGCGCGGCAGCAGTTCCATATACGCGCCACCGGTCATGCTGCTGCCGCGTGGGTGAACGTGCCGGTCCGCGCGGCAGCAATTCCGTACGGAGGATGGCCCACGCGGGTGGGCTGGACGTCCTGCGCGCCGGCGGCGCTAGCGTGGCGGGGTCGATCCGACTGCTTCCGGAGGCTGTGCATGCCGCCCGTCGTCCGTTCGCTGCCGTCCGAGGAGGCGGAGTCGCTGCTGGGGCTCACCCGTGACCTGGTCGAGGGGGAGGTCGCACCGCGCGCGGTCGACATGGAGGCGCGCGAGCAGTTTCCGCGCGAGCTGTTCCGCACCCTCGGCAAGGCCGGCCTGCTGGGCCTGCCGTATCCGGAGGAGTTCGGCGGGGGCGGGCAGCCGTACGAGGTCTATCTGCAGGTGCTCGAGGAACTCAGCCGCGGCTGGCTCGCGGTCGGGCTCGGGGCCAGTGTGCACACGCTGAGCTGTTTTCCCCTGGCGGCGTACGGCACGGCAGAGCAGCAGCGGCGGTGGCTGCCCGACATGCTCGGCGGTGAGCTGCTCGGCGCGTACTGCCTGTCGGAGTCCGGCAGCGGGTCGGACGCCGCCGCGCTGCAGAGCCGGGCGGTTCTGGACGGGGACAGCTACGTCGTGGACGGCGCGAAAGCCTGGGTGACCCATGGCGGCGAGGCGGACTTCTACAACCTCATGGTCCGCACCGGCGGCCCGGGCCCGAAGGGGATCTCGTGCCTGCTCGCTCCCGCGGCAACGCCCGGGCTCTCGCCGCAGCCGCCGGAACGCAAGATGGGGATGCGGTCCAGCACCACCGCGACGATCCTGCTCGAGCAGGCTCGCGTGCCGGCCGATCGGCTGCTCGGTGCCGAGGGTGAGGGCTTCCGCATCGCGATGAGCGCCCTCGAGGGCGGGCGGCTCGGGATCTCGGCGTGCGCCGTGGGGCTCGCCCAGGCGGCGCTCGACCTGGCGGTGGACTATGCAAAGGAGCGCAAGCAGTTCGGCCAGCGGATCGGCGACTTCCAGGGGCTGTCCTTCCTGCTCGCCGACCTGGCGACCCAGATCGAGGCGGCGCGGGCGCTGTACCTGTCGGCCGCCCGGCTGCGCGACACCGGCCGGCCGTACGCAGCCCAGGCGGCGATGAGCAAGCTGTTCGCCAGCGACACCGCCATGCGCGTCGCGACGGACGCCGTGCAGATCCTCGGCGGCTACGGCTACGTGGAGGATTTCCCGGCGGAGCGCTATCTGCGCGAGGCCAAGATCCTGCAGATCGTCGAGGGCACCAACCAGGTGCAGCGCCTGGTCATCGGCCGCTCACTGACGGCGTGACCGCCGACCGCCTCACCCGGTCAGCCGCGTGCCGGTGACCGTGTCGAACAGGTGGATGTCGGAGGTCGGCGCCAGCCGGATGCGCTCGCCCTTGCTCGGCGGGCTCCGCGGGTCGACGCGGGCGACCAGGAGAAGTTCCTTGCCCTCCTGCTGCACGCTCGCGTGGACGAAAGCGTCCGAACCGAGCTCCTCGACCAGGATGACCTCGGCCTCGACACCGGTGTCGTTGCCGCAGATCTCGAGGTTCTCCGGGCGCACGCCCACGGTGACCGTGCCCGTCGTGACCCCGGCCAGCGCCTCGCGCGGCGCGCGGAACTCATAGCCACCCAGCCGGGGCCCCCCACCGTTCATCGTGACGTCCAGCAGGTTCATCGCCGGGGAGCCGATGAAGCCGGCGACGAACAGGTTCGCGGGGTTGTCGTACATGTGCCGCGGGGTGTCGACCTGCTGCAGGACGCCCGCGTCGAGGACCGCGACCCGATCGCCCATGGTCATCGCTTCGACCTGGTCGTGCGTGACGTAGACGGTGGTCGTACCCAGCCGGCGCTGCAGCGAGGCGATCTGCGTGCGGGTGGCGACGCGGAGCTTGGCGTCGAGGTTGGACAAGGGCTCGTCCATGCAGAAGACCTGGGGGCTGCGGACGATGGCCCGACCCATGGCGACCCGCTGACGCTGACCACCGGAGAGGGCCTTGGGCTTGCGGTCGAGGTAGTCGGTCAGGTCGAGGATCCGGGCCGCCTCCTCCACGCGGGTGCGGATCTCCTCCTTCGGCTTCCCGGCGATCTTCAGCGCGAAGCCCATGTTCTCGGCCACCGTCATGTGCGGGTACAGGGCGTAGGTCTGGAAGACCATCGCGATGTCGCGGTGGTTCGGCTCGACGTCCGTCACGTCGCGCTCGCCGATCCGGATGGCGCCGCGGTCCACCGGCTCGAGGCCTGCCAGCATCCGGAGGGACGTGGACTTGCCGCAGCCCGAGGGACCGACGAGCACGAGGAACTCGCCGTCGCCGATCTCGAGGTCAAGGGCATCGACCGCGGGGGTCTCCGCACCGGCGTAATGCCGCGTCGTCTTGTCGAAGGTCACCGTGGCCATGTCTGTCGATCCCTCCACCGGCAGGTACGTGCCGGACGATCCGAGTGGAAGTCCATTGCCGAACGCCCGCAGGTTCTCATGCGCGGCCGCCGGCTGGACACCCATGCCCTGGCGACACCCACGGAAGCCTCGTGACGCGATCGTTACGCGATCATCTCGGCGGGTGACGTTGCAGCCCGGCCGTGGCGGACATAGGAAGGCCCTGCACCCAACCGATGACGCCGGCGCGCTCTCCGCCGCCGGGCGCGGAGAACGAGGAGGCACGGGCATGGCCCTCCCCCCGAAGAGGCTGAGGACGGTCGCGCTGGTCGGCGCCTTCAGCCTGGCGCTTGCGGCTTGTGGTGGCGGCGGCACCACCGCCGGCGGTGTCACCGGCGACGTGGACTGCGCCGACTACGAAAAGTACGGCGACCTGTCCGGCGAGAGCATCACCGTCTACACCGGCATCGTCACGCCGGAGGACAAGCCGCACATCGACAGCTACAAGCCCTTCGAGCAGTGCACCGGCGCCAGCGTCCGGTACGAAGGTGACAAGAGCTTCGAGGCGCAGGTTCTCGTGCGCGCGCAGGCCGGCAACCCGCCGGACCTCGCGATCATCCCGCAGCCGGGTCTGCTCACGCAGCTGGTCGGCACCGGCAAGGCGGTGGCCGCCCCGGACGAGGTCGCCGCCAACGTCGACGAGTTCTGGGGCGAGGACTGGAAGGGCTACGGCACCGTCGACGGCACCTTCTACGCCGCGCCGCTGGGTGCCAGCATGAAGAGCCTGGTCTGGTACTCGCCGGCCGAGTTCGAGGAGAAGGGCATCGAGATCCCCACGACGCTCGACGAGCTGAAGGAGGTCTCGGACGAGCTGGCCGAGGGTGGACGCAAGCCGTGGTGCGCCGGCATCAGCAGTGGCGAGGCCACCGGCTGGCCGATCACCGACTGGCACGAGGACTTCATGCTGCGCACCTCCGACGCAGAGACCTATGACAAGTGGGTCGACCACGAGATCCCCTTCAACGGACCGGAGTCGGCCGCCGCGCTCGACGCCGCCGGCGAGTACCTCAAGAACGACAAGTACGTCAACGGCGGTCTGGGCGATGTCCGCAGCATCGCGACGACCACGTTCCAGGACGGTGGCCTGCCGATCCTGGAGGGAAACTGCTCGCTGCACCGTCAGGCGAGCTTCTACGCGTCGAACTGGCCGGAGGGCACCGAGGTGTCGGAGGACGGCGACGTCTTCGCCTTCTACCTTCCGGGCAAGACGGCGGATGAGAAGCCGGTGCTCGGCGGTGGAGAGTTCCTGCTCGCCTTCAACGACCGTCCCGCGGTCCAGGCCTTCCAGATCTACCTGTCCTCCGACACCTGGGCCAACAACAAGGCCGAGGCGAGCCCGAACGGCGGCTGGGTCAGCGCCAACAAGGGGCTCGACGTCGACAAGCTGGTGAGCCCGATCGACCGACTCGCGGCCGAGACCTTCCAGGACGAGGGTGCGGTCTTCCGCTTCGACGGATCGGACCAGATGCCGGGGGCCATCGGCTCCAACGAGTACTGGAAGCAGGCGACGAACTGGATCACCGGTCAGGACACGAAGACGACGGTGGACGCGATCGAAAGGGCCTGGCCGAAGTCCTGAGCTGACGTCGGGCCGGGTCGGACCGTGGATCACGGAACGGGGCCGGAGGGTGCAGAATGCGCACCCGCCGGCCCCGGTGCCGTGCGGAGGTGAGGGCGAGGCATGAGCGCGACCGACAAGTTCCTGCGCATGGGCCTGGCCGTCGCGATGTTTCTCGCGGTGGTCGGCGTGATCCTTTTCGTGGCCAGCCGGTTCAGGGGCCGCTCCGCCGAGCGCTGGGTGGCGCTGACGTTCCTGCTGCCGACTGGGCTCCTGGTGGCGATCGGTCTGATCTATCCCGGACTGCGGACGATCTACCAGTCCTTCCTCGACGCCGGGGGCAACTCCTTCGTGGGGCTGGCCAACTACGCGACGATCTTCACCGACAGCGGCCAGCTGACCGTGCTGCGCAACACGGTGTTGTGGGTGGTGCTGACGCCCTTCGTCGCCACCGCGATCGGCCTGCTCTACGCCATCCTGATCGACAAGGCCCGGATGGAGGCCCTCGCCAAGGCGCTCATCTTCCTGCCGATGGCGATCTCCTTCGTCGGCGCGTCGATCATCTGGAAGTTCGTCTACGAGTTCCGCCCGGACCAGCCGGGAGTGAATCAGATCGGCCTGCTCAACCAGATCCTGGTCTCACTCGGCGGCAGCCCCAGACAGTGGCTGCTGGACGAACCGTGGAACACCCTGTTCCTCATCGTCGTGATGATCTGGATCCAGGCCGGATTCGCCATGACCGTGCTCTCCGCGGCCATCAAGGCGGTCCCGGAGGACATCGTCGAGGCGGCCCGGCTCGACGGGGTGAAGCGGCTCGGGATGTTCCGCTACGTCACGCTGCCGACCATCGCCCCCGCGGTGATCGTCGTGCTCACCACGATCGGCATCGCGACGCTGAAGGTCTTCGACATCGTCCGCACCATGACCGGCGGCCAGTTCAACACCAGCGTGGTGGCGAACGAGTTCTACAGCCAGAGCTTCCGCAGCGCGAACCAGGGGCTCGGCGCGGCGCTGGCCACACTGCTGTTCCTGCTCGTCATCCCGATCGTCGCGTACAACGTCCGCCAGCTGCGGTCCACGGAGGCCCGATGACCGCCGCCACTCCCGCCGCGGAGCCCACCGGTGGCACCACGGCCACGACGACGACACCCGCCGTCAACCCCGTCACGCTCGCAGCCGACAACGCCAAGAAGAGGCTGACCAGCCCGTGGGCCTCGCTGTTCGCGGTCGTGCTGGCATTCCTGTGGACACTGCCGACCTTCGGCCTGCTCATCACCTCCATCCGGCCGCAGCGCGACATCAACACCAGCGGCTGGTGGACCTTCTTCACCAACCCCGCCGTCACGCTCGACCATTACCGGACCGTGCTCAGCACCGAGGGATCGGCGGGTCTCGGTGCCTACTTCGTCAACAGCTTCGTGATCGTGATCCCGTCGGTCCTCATCCCGATCACCCTGGCCCTGCTGGCCTCCTACGCCTTCGCGTGGGTCGACTTCAAGGGCCGCAGCCTGCTGTTCGTCGTCGTCTTCGCGCTGCAGATCGTGCCGATTCAAGTGACGCTGATCCCGCTGCTGACCCTCTACGTCGACGCCGGCCTGGCCGGGTCGTTCTGGACGATCTGGCTGTCGCACTCGATCTTCGCGCTGCCGCTGGCCATCTTCCTGCTGCACAACTTCATGCGCGAGATCCCCAAGGAGCTGCTGGAGGCGGCCCGGGTGGACGGGGCGGGGCACGTGCAGATCCTGTTCAAGGTGCTGATGCCGCTGCTGACGCCCGCGCTCGCGGCGTTCGGCATCTTCCAGTTCCTCTGGGTGTGGAACGACCTGCTCGTGGCCCTCACCTTCGCAGGCGGTTCCCCGGACGTCGCGCCGATCACGGTAGCGATCGCCAACCTCGCCGGCACCCAGGGCACCGCCTGGCACCTACTCTCGGCCGGCGCGTTCGTGTCGATCCTCGTGCCGATCGCGGTCTTCCTCGCACTGCAGCGCTACTTCGTACGAGGGCTGCTCGCCGGCGGCCTCAAGGGCTGACGCTGGCGGGCTTCACCGGGCAGAGCCCGCCCGGGCCTGCCCGGCGTACCAGGAGAAGGAGCGCTTGGGCGTCCGCTGCCGGGTGACCGGGTCCACCGACACCAGACCGAACGTCTGCGTGTAGCCCTGCGCCCACTCGAAATTGTCCAGCAGCGACCAGGCGAAGTAGTCCAGCACCGGCACACCCGCCGCCCGTACCCGCTCGACCGCCGCAAGGTGCCGCCGGAGGTAGTCGATCCGGTCGAGGTCCTCGACCTCGCCGGCCGGCCCCCGCGCGTCGTCCGGGAACGCCGCGCCGTTCTCCGTCACCCGCAGCGGCAGACCCGGCAACTCCTCGGCCACCCGCCGCAGCACCTCCTCGAGCCCGGATGCCTCGACCTCCCAGCCCATGGTCGTCAGCGGCCCGCGGGGGCGGAAGGCGAAGTCGGGTGCGCCCGGGTAGCCGCCGGCGTCCTGGCCGACGCCGCTGCCGGCACTGCCCGCCGCGCCGATCCGGAAGGGGGTGTAGTAGTTGACGCCGAGCCAGTCGACCGAGCCACGGATCCGCTCGAGGTCTTCCGGCAGCGCGACGCCTGCCGGAGTGAGGGCCCGTGAGGCCAGCAGCTCGGGGTAGGCGCCCCGCGTGAGCGGGTCCAGCCACAACCGGTTCTGGACCGCGTCGACGTGGTCGGCCGCCGCCGGGTCGCCGTCCCGGTCCAGCCACACCGGTGCGAGGTTGAGGACCAGGCCGACCTGCGCGCCCGCGACCTCGGCGCGCAGGGCGGCGCCGGCGAGGGCGTGGCTGAGCAACAGGTGGTGGGCGGCGGCGTACGCCGCGTGCGGATCCCGCCGGCCGGGTGCAAAGGCACCCGCCGCATACCCGAGGAAGGCCGTGCACCACGGCTCGTTGTGCGTCGCCCAGGTGTCGATCCGGTCGCCGAGCCGGCCCGCGACGGCACGCGCGTAGTCGGCGAACCGCTCGGCGGTGTCCCGGACGGGCCAGCCACCGGCATCCTCGAGCGGCTGCGGCAGGTCCCAGTGGTACAGGGTCGGGAACGGCCGCAGCCCGCGGGCCAGCAGGCCGTCCACGAGGCGGTCGTAGTAGTCGAGCCCACGGGGCTCGATCCGGCCGTGCCCGAGCGGCTGCACCCGCGGCCAGGCGATCGAGAAGCGGTACGCCGAGACGCCGAGCGCGCTCAGCAGAACCAGATCGTCGTCCAGCCGGTGGTAGCTGTCGCAGGCGACGGACCCGTCGGTGCCGTCCAGCACCACGCCGGGCTGCCTGGTGAACACGTCCCACACCGAGGGGCCGCGGCCGTCCTCGGCGACCGCGCCCTCGATCTGGTAGGCGGAGGTCGCGACGCCGTACCCCAGAGCCGGCAGACCGGACATTCCCCGCCCTACGGACCCGGGGGCGGCAGTGCGCCCGGCGGGACAGCGGCCAACACCGCCCGCTCGTCCGGCTTGAGCGGCAGCACCTGGTCGACGTAGCTGCGCACCGCCTCCGCGGTCCCCACGTCGCGGCCGGCCCGTTCGGACAGGAACCACCGGTGCTCGAGCACCTCGTGGAACACCTCCGCCGGCTCCAGCTTTCCGCACAGGCTCCGGGGCACCGCCCGCACGACGGCGGAGAAGACGTCGGTCAGCCACTGGTGAGCGACCAGCTCCTCCGGCTCGCCCTGCTGACCGAGCGCCGCACGGTAGGCGTCGAGGTCGTTGAGCAGCCGGCGCGCCTGGTTCTCCTCGACGTCCAGCCCGGTCAGCCGCAGCAGCCGGCGGGCGTGGTGCCCGGCGTCGACGACCTTGGGCTGCACGAGCACCCGGTCGCCCTCGAGCCCGGTCTCGACCTCGAGCTCCGCCACGTCGAAGCCGAGCGAGTTCAGCCGGCGGATCCGGGCGTCGATGCGGTACCGCTCGCCGCGCCGGAACACCTCGGGCCCGGTCAGCGCCGACCACAGCTCGCCGTACCGGCAGACGATGGTGTCCCCGATGTGCATCGGGTCGACGGCGGGATCGAGCAGCTCGCCGGCCTGCAGGTCCATCAGCTCGCCGATGATGTTGGTACGGGCCAGCTCGACGTCGTAGCGACGCTGCCCGTCGGTGAGCCGTGGCTGCTGCTCCGCGGTCTCGGCGTCGACCAGGTAGGCCGCGAACGAGCCGGCATCCCGCCGGAACAGGGTGTTCGACAGCGAGCAGTCACCCCAGTGGAAGCCGGCCAGGTGCAGCCGGACGAGCAGTACCGCGAGCGCGTCGAGCAGCCGGACGGCGGTTTCCGGGCGCAGCGTCTGGGAGTACAGCGCGCGGTAGGGGAGCGAGAACTGCAGGTGCCGGGTGACCAGGGCGGTCTCGAGCAGTTCGCCGGCGCGGCCGGTCCGGCCCTCGAGGATGCCGACCGCCTGTACGGCCGGCACCTCGGCGCGCTCCATCGCGCGGAGCACGCGGTACTCCCGCTCCGCGGCATGCCGGCCGATCTCCTTCACGGCGTAGACGTCGTCGGCGAGCCGCACGAACCGCACGACGTGCCGGGACACGCCGCGGGGCAGCCCGACCAGCCACTCGGCGGGCCACTGCTCGAGCGGCAGGTGCCATGGCAGGTCGAACAGCTCGGGCTGTCCCGGCGCGCCGGTCAGGTGCAGAGCCACGTCGTCCACGGTCCCACGCCCCGGGACGCGCCTGTCCGTCAGTCGCACCGCCGACCGGCGGCGCTCACGGCCAGCCCTGCTCCAGCAGCGGTGTCACGGTCACCTCGTTGAGCACCAGATCGGCCGGTGCTGAGGCGATCCAGGTGATCAGCCGGGCGACCTGGTCCGGGGCAAGGGCATCCGCCGGGACCGTCGGCTCGCCGCTGCCACGGTCGTCGGGCGACCAGATCCCCCAGCTGGTGTCCATCGCTCCGGGGTAGAGCACGCAGGTCCGGATGCCGTACGGCCGGCCTTCGGCGGCGAGGGCCTGGGTGAAGCCGGTCAGGGCGAACTTCGCGGCGCAGTAGGCGGCGGCGTTGGCCCAGCCGCGGCGGCCGGCGACCGAGGAGACGTTCACGATGGTGCCGGCTCCGGCGTCCCGCATGCCCGGCCACACCGCCTGCGCCAGCAGGAAGCAGGCCCGCAGGTTCACGTCGAGCACCCGGTCCCAGCCGGCCAGGGACAGCTCGGCCACCGGCCCCGGCACGTCGGTGCCCGCGGCGTTCACCAGGACATCCACCGTCCCCAACTCGTCGCTGACCTGAGCCATCGCGCGGGCGATCTGCTCAGGATCGGCGAGATCCACGACGACGGCCGACGCCGTCCCGCCGGCCGCCCGGATCTGCGCCGCCGTCTCCTGCACCACCGCCCGATCACCGCGGGCAGCATGCCCTGCGCCGGTACGCCCGTAGCCACCTCACGCCGGGTTTCTCCCGTTGCTCCCGGCGTACGGGCGGAAAGAGGGGGCGAGGTGGTCCCTAGGCTCGACCGGGTGACGACGACGCTGTACCGCCGTGGTCGGGTCCGCTCGCCGGCGGACCCGTTCGCGACCGCCCTGCTCGTGGACGGCGGCACCGTCGCCTGGGTCGGCGGCGAGGGCGCGGCCGACGCCATGAGCTGCGACCGGACCGTTGACCTCGAGGACGCGTGGCTCGCGCCCGCGTTCGTCGACGCGCACGTGCACGCCACGGCCACCGGCCTGGCCCTGACCGGGCTGGACCTCACCGACGCACCCTCGCTGGCCGTGGCGCTCGACCGGGTCGCGGCCGCCGCGCGCAAGGCCCGCGGGGCAGTGGTGCTCGGCACCGGCTGGGACGAGACCGACTGGCCCGAGGGCCGGGCGCCCACGGCAGCCGAGCTGGACCGCGCGTCGTACGGCGGCGTCGTCTATCTCGCGCGCGCCGACGTGCACAGCGCCGTGGTGTCGAGCGCGCTGCTCGCGGCCGCGCCCGACACCCGCCGCGCGGCCGGCTTCCTCGGCGACGGCCTGGTCCGCCGGGACGCCCACCACGTCGTCCGCCGCGCCGCCTACGCCGCCGTGACAACGGGCCAGCGCCGTGCGGCGCAGCAGGCCACCCTCGACCGGGCCGCGCAGCTCGGCATCGCCTGCGTGCACGAGTGCGGCGGCCCCGACATCGGCGGCGAGGAGGACTTCCGCACGCTGCTGGCGCTCGGGCACGGGGTCGAGGTGGTCGGCTACTGGGGCGAGCTGGACGGGATCGAGCGCGCGCGCGAGCTGGGTGCGGTCGGCGCCGGCGGGGACCTGTTCGCCGACGGCGCGCTCGGCAGCCACACCGCCCACCTGCACGAGCCCTACCTCGACGAGCCGACCCGTGGGCACGGCTACCTCACCGTGGAGCAGGTCGCCCGGCACGTCGCCGCCTGCACCCGGGCAGGGCTGCAGGCCGGCTTCCACGCCATCGGCGACGCCGCGCTGGACAACGTGCTGGCCGGCATCGGCCGGGCAGCGGAGCAGGTCGGGCTGCCGGCCCTCCGCGCCGCCCGGCACCGCGTCGAGCACGCCGAGCTGCTGACCGCACCGCTCATCGCGGCCATGGTGGCGTACGGCGTGGTCGCGAGCGTGCAACCGGCCTTCGACGCGCGCTGGGGCGGCGAGAGCGGGATGTACGTGCAGCGCCTCGGGGCCGAACGGGCCCGGACGATGAACCCCTATGCGGCGCTGGCCGCTGCGGGCGTCCCGCTGGCTCTGGGCTCGGATGCCCCCGTGACACCGCTGGACCCTTGGGGAACGCTGCGCGCCGCCGTGCACCACCGGAGCCCCGGCAGCGGGCTGTCGGCCCGGGCGGCCTTCTCGGCGCACACCCGCGGTGGCTGGCGCGCGGCACGGGTCGAGGGTGCGGGGGAGCTGACCCCCGGTGCTCCCGCGAGCTTCGCCGTCTGGGACCTGCCGACCGAGCTGGTGGTGCAGATGCCCGACGAGCGGATCTCGGCGTGGTCGACCGACCCGCGCTCCGGAGTGGCCGGCCTGCCCGACCTGTCCGCCGATGACCCGCTCTGCCGGCGCACGGTCGTGGGTGGACGGGAGGTGTGGACCACATGAACGCCGCAACATCAAGAGCTAATCAGCCGGTTCTTCCGGCACCCGCTCTGACCTGCATGAACGAGGTAAAGGTGCAGGTCAGAGGCCGGTTGACAGCGCAAGGGCGGTGGCCGCTACCCTCGGCTCCGGTCCACCCGAGGGCAGGCGCCCGGGCTCAGTAGACAACGGCAGGTCGGCGGCTCCCAGCCGCTGCCCGGTCGGTCCGAAGGGACCCGGGCGCCTGCTTCGGTGGGCCCCGCCGGCCCGGCCCGAGGACGGGCACAATGGAGCCGGTGGAGCACCGGGCGGCCGTGGGCCTGCATCAGCCGGCGGAGCGGGCCCCGATCCCACCGGGGGAGCCGCCCTGCCGGCTGGCCGGGCTGCCCCGCCGCCGCGCCGCCGGCCTCCGGCTGACCGGCGCCGTCCTGTCCGGCCTGCTGCTCTACCTGGCGTTCCCGCCCGTCGACCTGCCCTGGCTGGCGCCTGCCGCCGTGGCGCTGCTGACCCTGGTCTGCCGGGGGACGTCGGCCCGTCGCGGCGCCCTGCTCGGGCTGGTCCACGGTCTGGCGCTGTTCCTGCCGCTGGTCAGCTGGACCGCCACCATCGCCGGTCCCGGGGCGCTGCTGGCGCTCGCGCTGCTGCAGGCCGCCTTCCTCGCGCTGCTCGGCGCCGCGCTGTCGCTCGCCACCCGCACCGCGGCCTGGCCGCTGTGGTCGGCTGCCCTCTGGACCGGGCAGGAGGCGCTGCGCGCGCGGCTTCCGTTCGGTGGCTTCCCCTGGGGGCGACTCGCGTTCAGCCAGGGTGACAGCGCCCTCACGCCGCTGGCCGCACTCGGCGGGGCGCCGCTGGTCACCTTCACCGTGGCGTTGCTGGCCGGCGCGCTGGCCTGGTCGGTGCTGCACGCCCGGCGCGGGCCGGTGCTGGCCGCGCTGGTCGCCGTCGGCGGCAGCGCCCTGGCTGCCGGAGCCGGCGCTGTCGTCCCGCTGCCGACCGGGGGCGAGTCCGTACGGGTGGCCGTCGTACAGGGCAACGTCCCGCGCCTCGGGCTGGACTTCAATGCCCAGCGCGCCGCGGTGCTGGCCAACCACGTGAGCGCGACCCGCGAGCTGGCGGCCGACGTGCGCGCCGGGCGGGCCGAGCGGCCCGAGTTGGTGATCTGGCCGGAAAATGCCTCGGACCTGGACCCTTTCACCGATCCGGAGGCCTTCACCGCCATCGACGGGGCGGTGCAGGACATCGGTGTGCCGGTCCTGGTCGGCGCGGTCCTGCTGGGCCCGGGGGAGCAGGTCAGCAACGCCGGCATCGTCTGGGACCCGGTCAGCGGCCCCGGCCGCCGCTACGTCAAGCGCCACCCGGTGCCGTTCGGGGAGTACATCCCCTACCGTTCCCTCGTCCGGAGGGTGACGAGCAAGGTCGACCTGGTCCCGCGCGATTTCGCCGCAGGCAATGAGGTGGGGGTGCTGGACGTCGGCCCGGTCCGGCTCGGCGACGTCATCTGCTTCGAGGTGGCCTATGACGACCTGGTGCGCGATGTCGTCACGGGAGGAGGCAGGCTGATCGTCGTGCAGACCAACAACGCGACCTTCGGCCGCAGCGGGGAGACCGTGCAGCAGCTGGCCATGGGCCGGCTGCGCGCGGTCGAGCACGGCCGCACCGTGCTGGTCGCCGCGACCAGCGGCATCAGCGCCGTGATCGCGCCCGACGGGACGCTGGTGGAGCAGGCGGCCGTCTTCACCCGGGAGGTCCTGGTGCACGAGGTTCCGGTACGCACCGGCCGCACGCCGGCCACCCGGCTCGGTGCCGCGCCCGAGGCGGTGCTGTCCGGGCTGGGCCTGCTGGGGCTGCTCGCTGCGCGCCGGCGGCGGTCCGCATGAGGGCACCGCTGGACCGGGTGCTCGTCGTCGTGCCGACCTACAACGAGAAGGACAACGTCGAGATCATCGGCAGCCGGCTGTTCGCCTCCGTGCCGGGCGCGCACCTGCTCGTCGTCGACGACAACAGCCCCGACGGGACCGGGCAGATCGCGGACGCCATGGCGGCCGCGGACGACCGGGTGCACGTGCTCCACCGGACCGGCAAGACTGGGCTCGGCGCCGCGTACATCGCCGGGTTCGGCTGGGCGAGGGACAACGGCTACGACGTCGTCGTGGAGATGGACGCCGACGGCTCGCACTCACCCGAGCAGCTACCGCGTCTGCTGGCGGCGCTCGAGCACGCCGACCTGGTGCTCGGCAGCCGCTGGGTCACCGGCGGGAAGGTGGTCAACTGGCCCAGGTCACGCGAGATCCTCAGCCGGGGCGGCAACGCCTATGCCCGCACCCTGCTACGACTACCGCTGCAGGACGCGACGGGGGGCTACCGCGCCTACCGCCGGGAGGTGCTCGACGCGCTGCCCCTGGGGGAGGTGGCCTCGCAGGGCTACTGCTTCCAGGTCGACCTGGCCTGGCAGTCGTGGAAGGCCGGCTGGGAGGTCGTCGAAGTGCCGATCACCTTCGTCGAACGCGAGCGGGGCGAGTCCAAGATGAACCGCGCGATCGTGCTCGAGGCCCTCTGGCGGGTCACCTGGTGGGGCCTGCGCAACAGCCGCCGGCGGGAAGTGCGACCCACCCATCGCGAGAGCGGCGTCCGGCCCAGCCGCCCGGACAGCGGCTGACATGCCCGCCCTGCTGGTCGCCACCCTGGTGATCGTCCCGCTCGTGGAGATCTACCTCCTCGTGCAGGTCGGTCAGCTACTCGGCATCCTTCCGACGCTGGTCCTGCTGCTGGTCATGTCGCTGCTCGGGGCCTACCTGCTGCGCCGGGAGGGCACCCGGACCTGGCGTGCCTTCCGGACGGCCCTGGGCTCCGGCCGGGTGCCGGCGCGGGAAGTGGCCGACGGTGCGCTGGTGATCTTCGGCGGCGCACTGTTGCTGACCCCGGGCTTCGCGACCGACGCCTTCGGGCTGCTGTGTGTGCTGCCACCGTCGCGCGCCGTGCTGCGCCGGATGCTCACCGGCCTGGTCACCAGGCGGCTCGGCGTGGTCGGGATGGTGGGCGGGCTGGCGGCGGAGCGGGCCCGGCGACCGCCGAAGCGCCGGGGCGACGTCGCGGGCGGCGAGATCGTGGACGGTGAGGTCGTGGAGGGCCCGGAGGCGCCGCCGCGGGACGGGGGCAAGCCGCCGCAGGACGGAGGGAACTAGCCGGCGACGGCGAACTGCACCCGCCGACTAGGCGCTCTTGCGCTCCTTGGCGCGCTCGCTCTTGAGCGCGGCCTTCACCTTGCCCTGGTGCTCGTGCAGGACGGCCAGCCGCTCGGCCAGCACCTCCTCGAGCTCGGCCGGGGAGCGACGCTCGAGCAGCATGTCCCAGTGCGTACGGGCCGGCTTGCCCTTCTTCTCCTCGGGCTGGGCGCCGTCGCGGAGCAACGCCGGCGCCCCGCACACGCGGCACTCCCAGATCGAGGGGATCTCCGCCTCGGCCGCGAACGGGACCTCCGTCGCGTGCGCGTCCGGGCAGTCGTAGGCAGTCCGTGAGCGCGGCGCGAACTCGGTGTGCCGGTCACTCTCGTAGCTCACGGCGCCGAGGCGGGTGCCTCGCAGAACTCGGTCGCTCATGGGTGCCTCCTGGGTCAGGGCGTCTGCTGTGCCAACGTGCAGACGCCCGGGAGGATTCCCGGACCGGGCGCCGCGGACACCTCTGCGCGCCCCGCCGACGTCGAGGAGGCCTTCCGTGCCGCTGCTCATCCGCCCCGCTGCCCCGACCGCGCGTTCCTCCGCCGTACGGGCGGTGATCGGCTGGGGGTCGCCGCGCCGTCTCGCGCTCGGCCGGGCCGGAGCCGGGCTCGTGCTCACCGTCCGGCCACGCACGCTGCCGCAACTGCTGGGGGTCGACTCGGCCACCAGCGCCCGGCTCGGTTGGGCGGTCCAGATGCTCGGCGCCCGCGAGCTGGCCCTGGGCCTCGGCACGCTGGTCGCGCTGCGCAGCCCCGATCGCCGGACGGCCCGCAGCTGGCTGGCGGTCGGCACGTTCTGCGACGCCGCGGACGTGCTCGCCATCGGCGGCGCCCTGGCCCGGGGCCGCGTCGCCCGCCGGGCCGGCGGCACCGTGCTGGCGGTGGCCGCGGCTGCCGTCGCCCTGGGGGTGCAGGCGCTGCAGGAGCCCGACAGCGACAGCTGAAGCGGCTGCGCGACTCAGGCCGAAGGTCTACGTTGCCGAGGAGCGCTACATCATCTGTCACTTCAACACCAGGAGGCGCGCCGTGCGGCCCGTCGGATGTTCCGGACCCCGGCGGCGCGCGGCCGGTCTCGTACTGGCCTGCCTGGCGCTCGCGGCGACCACGACCTTCCACGCCAGCAGCTCCCGGGTGCCGCTGGACGGTGCCCCCGACCAGGCCGCGGCGGACGTGCTGCACGTCGCCCGCAACCAGCTCGGCGACCCCTACCAGTGGGGCGGCAACGGCCCGGACCGCTGGGACTGCTCCGGGCTGACCTCGCTGTGGCGCACGGTCGGGGGCGCCAAGGACATGCCGCGTGTCTCCCGCGACCAGCAGGCCTGGGCCGTTCCGGTCCCGCCCGAGCAGTTGCTGCGGGGCGACCTGGTCTTCTTCGGCCACCCGGTGACGCACGTCGGCATCGTGTCCGGTGGCGGCTACATGATCGACGCCGGCGAGTCCCGCGGCGCGGTCGTGCAGCGCCTGATCTGGAACACCGGCGTCGTGCGGTACGGGCGGGTGCCGCGGCCCGGGATGCCGAAGGTCCGGCCGTGGACACCCCCGCCGCTGCCGGCGCCGGCGAGCAGCGCCCCCGTCGCGGACTCGCCGGAGGCTGCGGCGGCCGCTCCCCGACCCGCGGCACCCAGGCCGGCCGCACCCCAGCCGGCGGCCGCACCCAAGCCGGCCGGCGGCGGACTGACGCCGCTCCAGGGCCTGCCGGGCGTGCAGCGTTCCCCCTCGAGCCCGGTCGCCCTTCGGGCCGCCGCCAACGCCAAGGCCGTCGGCGTCGCCGGCCGCCCCGCCGGGCCCACGGGCTGGAACGACGTCTCGCTGGTCGCCACCGCCTGGAAGCACGCCGGCGGCAGGCCGCTGCCGCACGACCGTCAGGCCCTGGTGCAGCGCAGCACGCCGGTTGCGCTGGCCGAGGCCCGCATCGGTGACGTCGTCGTCTACAACCAGCCGGCCACCCATCTCGGCGTCTACCTCGGCTGGGGCTACATGGCCGATGCCTCCCAGACGCACGGCCGGGTGGTGGTGCGGCGGGTCTACGCGACCCCGTCGGTGCGGCTGGTCCGCCTCGGCTGACTCCTCGGTTGGTACGCTGCTGCTCGTACGACGAAGGGGAGTAGCCCCCTCACCGGTTGGTCGACATGCTGGTGCGCCCCCGGGTGTGCCCGGTCAGCCGGGTCCGGCCGTCCTGCACGCAGGAGCCGGGCGGGCGAGACCTTCGGTCCTTGGCAGCGAAGCTGCCGGGCCGGAGGCGTTTGCCGCAACCGTCCCGGCCGGGACGGGGAACGTGTCGATCTTCCTGCTCGCCCTCGGCGTGGTCTTCGTCGCCGAGTTCGGCGACAAGAGCCAGTTGCTGGCCCTGACGCTGGCGGCCCGTCGGCCGGCCGGCCAGGTGCTGCTCGGCCTGGCGCTGGTCGCGGTGGTGCTGCAGGGGCTTTCCGCCGGAGTCGGCGCGGCGCTGGCCTCCGCCGTCTCTGCCTCGACGGTCCTGCTCGTGGCCGGCCTGGGCTTCTGGCTGGCCGCGCTGCTGGCGTGGCGGCGCGACGACGACGGACCGCTCGGCCCGGGCCGGCCGGTCGCCACGGTGCTGTTGTCGTTCGGGGCGGTGCTGGTGGCCGAGTTGGGCGACAAGACGATGCTGGCCACCGCGGCGCTGGCCGCCCGTGAGGGCCCGCTGCTCACCTGGCTGGGCGGGGTGACCGGGTTCGTGCTCGCCGATGCGCTCGCGGTCCTGGTGGGTAGGACCCTGTTCAGCCGGCTGCCCGCACGCGCCGTGCGGCTCGGCACGGCAGGGCTGTTCGCGGTGCTCGGCACGGTCCTGCTGAGCGGTCTGTTCTGAACCGCCGTCGTGGCGGACGTCACAGCCGACCCGTACGGAACAATGCAGTGGCCGGCCCGCGTTCTGCGGGGGGACGGACCATCATCGACGGCAAGGAGTGCTCGTGGCACGCCCAGGGACCGAGGACCGCCCGCTGAGGGTGGCGATCGTCGGCGCCGGACCGGCCGGCATCTACGCCGCCGACGTGCTGATGAAGTCCGACACCCCCGTCTCGATCGACCTGTACGAGCGGCAGCCCGCACCGTTCGGGTTGATCCGCTACGGCGTCGCGCCGGACCACCCGCGCATCAAGGGCATCGTCAAGGCGCTGCACCAGGTGTTGAGCAAGCCACAGGTCCACCTGTTCGGCAACGTCGAGTACGGCGTGGACATCAAGCTCGACGACCTGCGCCGCTACTACGACGCGGTGGTGTTCACGACCGGCGCCGAGAAGGACCGCGACCTGGAGGTCCCCGGCATCGACAAGGCCGGCAGCTTCGGCGGCGCGGAGTTCGTGTCGTGGTTCGACGGGCACCCGGACGTGCCGCGCGAGTGGCCGCTCGAGGCGCGCTCGATCGCCGTCGTGGGGGCCGGCAATGTCGGGCTCGACGTCGCGCGGATGCTGTCCAAGACGGCTGACGAGCTGCTGGTCACCGAGATCCCGGACAACGTCTACCGGGGTCTTGCGGCCTCGCCGGTCGAGGAGGTGCACGTCTTCGCCCGGCGCGGCCCGGCGCAGGCGAAGTTCACCCCCCTGGAGCTGCGCGAGCTCGACCACAGCCCGAACGTCGAGGTCCTGGTCAACCCCGAGGACATCGAGTACGACGACGGGTCCGTGGCTGCGATCAACTCCGACAACCAGACCAAGCTCGTGGTCCGCGAGCTGGAGAAGTACGCGATGCGCACCGCCGACAAGGGCGAGGGGGACCGGCCGCGCAAGCTCTGGCTGCACTTCTTCGAGTCGCCCGTGGAGGTGCTCGGCGACGGCACGGTGGAGGGCTTCCGCACCGAGCGGACCGAGCTGACCGGCGACGGCAGCGTGCAGGGGACCGGGGAGTTTCGGGACTGGCCGGTGCAGGCGGTCTACCGCTGCGTCGGCTACCGCTCCACCGAGCTGCCCGGGCTGCCCTGGGACAGCCGTAACCACGTGGTGCCGCACGCCGCGGGGCGGGTGCTGCACCTGGACGGCGCACCGATCCCCGGCGTCTATGTCAACGGCTGGGTCAAGCGCGGCCCGGTCGGCCTGATCGGCCACACCAAGGGCGACGCGATCGAGACGATCGGCTCGCTGCTCGAGGACCTGCCGACGATGCCCGAGGCGTCCGAGCCGTCGCGCGAGGCGGTGACGGAGTTCCTCATGTCGCGGGGGATCGCCTACACGACGTGGGACGGCTGGCAGCTGCTGGACGCCCACGAGCTGGCTCTCGGCGCGGCGTACGGGCCGCTGCCGGACGAGCGGATCCGCGAGCGGGTGAAGGTGGTCGAGCGCGAGACCATGATCGAGGTGTCCCGGGCGGTCGCCGCCGTCGAGGGCGACGCGCCAGGCGCGGGTCAGCGCCTCGAGGACGCGCTCGAGCAGGCCGACGCGCAGATCGAGGAAGCGCTCAGGACGTCCTAGGCAGGAGCAGGCTGTCCGGGAGCGAATCCGGCTGCATGCACCTGGATCGCCGCCGCTTCCTGCAGTCCGCCGGCGCGCTCGCGCGCTCAAGCACAGGAGGATCGTCGGCTGCCGCCGATAATCCACATTATGTCAAGTCAAAGCGTGCAGCCTCGAGGGCGCCCCCCGCTGGTCGCCGGCGCGGCTACAGGGTGAGGAACACCTGGACGGCATAGACGCGGCCGGTGGAGGTCGTGACGTCGCCGACGCCCAGGTGGGTGAAGCCCGCGGTGAGGATGTTCGCCCGGTGGCCGGGCGAGGCCATCCATCGCTGGACGAGCTGCTCCGGGGTGTGGTTGCCGTAGGCGACGTTCTCGCCCACGGCGCGGGCGCGGCAGGCGGTCAGGATCGGCGCGAGCGGCTGGTGGGACAGGACCCCCGCCTTGGCCAGCGAACGGGCCCAGCTGTCGGCGTAGCCGTCGGCGCATCCGGAGAAGGACAGGGCGCGCAGGCCGCGGCTGGTGCGCTCACGGTTGGTGAGGGTCAGCACCCGGTCGGCGTAGCTGGCGACGGGCGTCGGCGCGGTCACCGCCCCGGTCTGCGGCACCCTGCTGGCCCACGCCGACCGCTTGGCCTTCTGCACCGCGGAGTTCTTGAAGGTGCTCTGCACGGTGGAGACCGAGGAGGTTCCGAGGGCATGGGCGGCGGTGCCGCTGACCGGCACGAGCAGGATCGCGGCGAGTACCGCTACCGACAGTGAGCGAAGCTGCATGTCATTGCCTCTGTTTGGGGGATGCTGTCCCTTCGTCGCGATGCTTTGTCACCTTGAGTAACTGAGCTGGACATGATGGTTACTCTCCGGAGGTGCTGACGAGGGCCGGCCGCCGGGTCCGTGCCGTGGTGGTCCTCCTGCTGGTGGCGCTCACGCTGGCCGGCACCCTGGTCGGGCAGGACGACGACTTCCCGTTCGGTCCCTTCCGGATGTACGCCACCCGCGACGCCCCGGACGGCACGGTCACCAGCACCCGGGTCGAGGCGCGGGACGCCACCGGCCGGCTGCGGGTCGTCGACGAACGAGCCACCGGGCTCCGGCGCGCCGAGGTCGAGGGGCAGGTCGACCGGTTCCTGGCCGACCCCGAGCTGCTCGGCGCCCTCTCGCGCGCCCACGACCGGCTCCGCCCGCAGGAGCCGCCCTACACCGAGGTACGGGTGGTGCAGCGGCGCTACCGGCTGCGCGACAGCCGGCCGACCGGCCGACCGGCCGAGCGCACCCTCGTACGGTGGCAGCGCCCGTGAGCGGGTGGCTGTTCTGCCCCGCTCCCCTGGCCCGGATCGCCGTCCTGCGGCTGATCGCCTACCTGTTCGTCCCGGTGGACGTGCTGGTGACGACACCGTGGGTGCGTGCGCACGCGCAGGTCCCGGCCGAGCTGTACGTCCCGCTGCGGATCGGGCGGCTGCTGCACCTGCCTGCGCCCGGACCGTGGGTGGAGATCCTCCAACTCGTCCTGGTCGGCGCGGCACTGGTCGCCGCACTGGCCGCGGCCCGCGACCGGTTGCCGCGAACGACCGGCTGGCTGGTCGCGGTCCTCTACCTCGAGTGGATGGTCGTGGCGATGAGTTACGGCAAGGTCGACCACGACCGGTTCGCCTTCCTGGTGCTGCTGTTCGTGCTGCCGAGCGTGGGGGTGGCACCGCTGCGCCCGGGCGGGCGCTCGGCGGCCGCCGGCTGGGCGCTGCAGGTCACCGCGCTGGCCGTCGTGGCCACCTACACCCTCGCCGCCGTCGCCAAGATCCGTTTCGGTGGCTGGGACTGGGTCGACGGCGCGACCCTGACCCGGGCGGTGCTGCGCCGCAACACGCCGTTGTCCGAGCCGCTGCTGGAGGTGCCGCGGGTGCTGCACGCGGCGCAGTACGGGTTGCTGCTGCTCGAGCTGGCGGTCGCCCCCCTGCTGCTGGTGCGCTGGCGCACCCCCCGCGTCACCTGGCTGCTGGCGCTGGGCTTCCTCGGCTTCCATCTCCTGACGTTCGCCACGGTCACGATCATCTTCCTGCCGCACGTCGTGGCGCTGCTGTCGTTCCTGCCGCTCGAGCGTCTGGCCGGTCCGATCCGGGAACCGGTTCCCCCATGAGCACTCCCCCGCTGGCCGTCTTCGACGTCGACGGTGTGCTCGCCGACGTCCGGCACCGGCTGCACTTCGTCGAACGGCGACCCAAGGACTGGGACGGCTTCTTCGCCGCCGCCGTGGACGACCCGCCGCTGGCGCAGGGCGTCGCGCTGGCCCGCGAGAGCGCGAAGGAGTGCGAGGTCGTCTACGTCACCGGCCGCCCCGAGCAGTGCCGGGCGGACACCCTCGCCTGGTTCACCGAGCACGGGCTGCCGCAGGGGCGGCTGTCGATGCGGCGGCCGCACGACCGCCGTCCGGCGCGGGTGGCCAAACTCGACCTGCTGCGCCGGCTGGCCGCCGACCGCACCGTCGCGGTGGCCGTCGACGACGACCCGCAGGTCTGCGACGCCTACGAGGCGGCCGGCCTCCCGGTGCTGCGGGCGAGGTGGATGGGCCAGGAGCCGGTGCTGCACGAGGCCCAGGAGCAGGAGGGCCGCACCTGAGCTCGTTGCGTCATGCTCGCTGGAGCGCGCTGGGCCGCGCTCAGCATGACGCAGCGGCCGACAGGGTCCGCAGCACGGGGCCGGCCTTGGCGTGCGCCTCCTCGACCTCGGCCGCCGCGTCGCTGCCCCAGGTGATGCCGCCGCCGGCCCACAGGTGGACCCGGTCGTGGTCCACCCCGACGGTCCGGATGGTCAGCCCGAGCTCCAACCCGGTCGCGGTCACGACGCCCAGCGCGCCCATCGCCGGACCCCGCCCCACCGGCTCGAGGTCGGCCAGCAGAGCGCACGCCGCCCGCTTGGGCGCACCGGTCACCGAGCCGCCCGGCACCAGCGCCCGGAGCACGTCGAGCACCGTCACGTCCGGGCGCAACCGCGCCGCGACCGTGGAGCTGGCGTGCCAGAGCCCGGCCCAGGTCGTCAGGGCGTAGAGCTCCTCGACCTCGACGCTGCCGGTGACGGCCACCCGCGACAGGTCGTTGCGCTCGAGGTCGACGATCATCACGTGCTCCGCACGGTCCTTGCTGCTGGCCCGCAGCGCAGCCTGCGCGCCCGGGGCCACCCGCAGCGTCCCCTTGATCGGGACCGTGCTGATCCGGTCGCCGGCCACCCGCACCAGCTGTTCCGGCGACGCGCAGCCGACCGCCCACCCCTGACCGCTCAGCGTGCCGCCGTAGGTGGCACCGGGCAGGCCGGCCACGGCGGCTGCGACGTCGCGGGGGTCGCTGCTGTGCCCGGCGCTGCGGTGGCCGACCACGTTGGCCTGGTAGACCTCGCCGCGGGCGATTGCCGCGCGCACGGTCTCGACCGCCGCGGCATGCTCCGGATCGGTCCAGGAGCTCGCCCACTCCCCCACCCGCGGCGGCTGCGGCAGGTAGGGGGTGTCGCCGCCGGGCTGCGGCCCGTACAGGGTCGTGTCGCCGGCCCGCAGCGCGACCGCCACCAGCTCGGGGACAGCGGGCACCGGCGAGGCCGGCCCCGCCGGCAGTCCGGCCAACCGGGCGCAGCCGTTCGCGCCGAGCAGCAGCGCGACGACCGTCCCGCGCCCGCGCCCGGCCGGCCCACCCCCGGTCGACCCACCCCCGGCCGGCCCGTCCAGCCCGTGCTCGGCGAGCAGGTCGGCGAGCAGGTCGGCCGGCTCACCGGCATCCCCCGGGCGCCATTCCAGCCGTTCCAGCTCCTGGTAGGACCCCGGCGGCAGGCCGGGCACCGCTGTGGACAGCCGCACCGACCCTCCCCCGTTCGAGCGTTCAGCAACCACGTGGGCCATCCGACGTGAAGGATGGGGCGAACGCCCTCGCACCTCCTCCGACCCGCCAGACCGACCTGGAGCACGACGATGTGCCTACCCTGCACCCACAACCCGCCCTGCCCGGGTGCCGCAGCGCCCGATCACGACGCGGCCCGGGTGGTGGCCCGCCACTCCGACCAGGGGTGGAGCCTGCTGTGCAACGGCGTCGTGCTGTTCGACGACACCGGCGAGATCCTCCCGGACGGCCGGGCGGTGGCGCCGCACCGCCCCACCTGCCGGATCTGGACCGCAGCCTAGTCTGGCCCGACCGGCCGGCTAGCTCCGCTCGTACGCGGAAGGCGACGGGCAGGAACAGACCAGGTTCCGGTCGCCGTAGGCCCCCTCGATCCGCCGCACCGGCGGCCAGTACTTACTCGTCCGCGACACGCCCGCCGGAAAGGCCGCTGTCTCGCGCGGATAGCTGCGGTCCCACTTTCCGGCCAGGCAGGACGCGGTGTGCGGGGCGCCGCGCAGCGGGTTGTCCTCCTTCGGCCAGGACCCGGCAGCGACCTCGTCGATCTCCCGGCGGATCGCGATCATCGCGTCGCAGAACCGGTCCAGCTCGGCCAGGTCCTCGCTCTCGGTCGGCTCGATCATCAGCGTCCCCGCGACCGGGAAGCTCATCGTCGGGGCGTGGAAGCCGTAGTCGATCAGCCGCTTGGCCACGTCGTCGACGCTCACACCGGTCTGCTTGGTGATCGCGCGCAGGTCCACGATGCACTCGTGCGCGACCAGCCCGCCGCGGCCGGTGTAGAGCACGGGGAAGTGCGGCTGCAGCCGGTGCGCGACGTAGTTGGCGTTCAGCACCGCGACCTGCGTCGCCCGGGTCAGTCCCTCGCCGCCCATCAGCCGGACGTACGCCCAGCTGATCGGCAGGATGCCCGCGCTGCCGTACGGCGCGGCACTGATCGGGCCGGGGCCGGTCGCCGGACCGGCCTCGGGCGCCAGCGGGTGGTTGGGCAGGTACGGCGCCAGGTGCGCCCGCACCGCGACCGGTCCGACACCGGGGCCACCGCCGCCGTGCGGGATGCAGAACGTCTTGTGCAGGTTCAGGTGGCTGACGTCGGCCCCGAAGCGCCCGGGCCGGGCCAGGCCCACCAGCGCGTTGAGGTTCGCGCCGTCGACGTAGACCTGGCCGCCGGCGTCGTGCACCGAGGCGCAGATGGAGTGAATCGTCTCCTCGAAGACCCCGTGCGTGCTCGGGTAGGTGACCATCAACGCGGCCAGCCGGTCCCCGTGCTGCGCGATCTTGGCGTGCAGGTCGTCGACGTCCACGTCACCGGTGGGCGCGGTCGCCACGACCACCACGCGCATCCCGGCCATCACGGCTGAGGCGGCATTGGTGCCGTGCGCAGACGCGGGGATCAGGCAGACGTCGCGCTGCGCGTCGCCGTTGGTCAGGTGGTGGCTGCGGATCGCGAGCAGCCCGGCGAGCTCGCCCTGGCTGCCGGCGTTGGGCTGCAGGCTGACCGCGTCGTAGCCGGTGATCTCGCACAGCCACCGCTCGAGGTCGTCGATCAGCCGGCGGTAGCCGCGGGCGTTGACCGCGGGGGTGAAGGGGTGCAGCGCGCCGAATTCCGGCCAGGTCATCGGTTCCATCTCGGTGGTGGCGTTGAGCTTCATCGTGCAGGAGCCGAGCGGGATCATCGTCCGGTCCAGCGCCAGGTCCCGGTCGGACAGCCGGCGCAGGTAGCGCAGCATGGCCGTCTCGCTGCGGTGCTCGGAGAAGACCGGGTGGGTGAGGTAGGAGCTGGTGCGCGCCAGCCCGGCCGGCAGCGCGTCGTCGGTGACCGCATCCAGGGTGTCCCAGTCCTGCGGTTCGCCGCCGAAGGCCGCGACCACGACGTCGAGGTGCGGGCGGGTGGTGGTCTCGTCGGTGGAGATGCCGACCGTGTCGCCGTCCACGAGACGCAGGTCGACGCCGGCGCTTGCCGCCGCGTCGACCACCTCGCGCGCCCGGCCCGGGACGGTCGCGGTGACGGTGTCGAAGAAGGCGTCGGACCGCAGCTGCACCCCGGTCGTGCGGAGCGCGGCGGCGAGCAGCGCGGCGTAGCGGTGCGTCCGCCGCGCGATGTCGGCGAGCCCGTCCGGACCGTGGTAGCAGGCGTACATCGCGGCCAGCACGGCCAGCAGCACCTGTGCGGTGCAGATGTTGCTGGTCGCCTTCTCGCGGCGGATGTGCTGCTCGCGGGTCTGCAGCGCCAGCCGGTAGGCCTGGTTGCCGTCCGCGTCGATGCTCACGCCGACCAGCCGCCCGGGCAGGGTCCGCTCCAGCCCTGCGCGGACGCTCAGGAAGCCGGCGTGCGGGCCGCCGTAGCCCAGCGGCACGCCGAACCGCTGGCTACTGCCGACCGCGACGTCCGCGCCGAGCTCCCCCGGACTGGTCAGCAGGGTCAGGGCGAGCAGGTCGGTGGCCAGGACCGTCAGGGCGCCCCGCTCGCGCGCGGCGTCCAGGACCGGCTTGGGGTCGCGGACGGCGCCGGAGCTCGCGGGGTACTGCACCAGAACGCCGAACACGTCACCGGCCGGCAGCCCGGCCGACAGGTCCACCACCCGGACGTCCAGGCCCAGCGGGATCGCGCGGGTCTGCACGACCGCGATCGTCTGCGGATGGCAGTCGGCGTCGACGAGGAACGCGGCGCCGGCGGGCGCCGGGCTGCTGCGCCGTGCCAGCGTCATCGCCTCAGCGGCGGCCGTGCCCTCGTCGAGCAGCGAGGAGCCGGCGACCGGCAGGCCGGTCAGGTCGGTGACGACGGTCTGGAAGTTCAGCAGCGCCTCGAGCCGGCCCTGGCTGATCTCGGGCTGGTAGGGGGTGTAGGCGGTGTACCAGGCCGGGTTCTCCAGGACGTTGCGCAGGATCACCGGTGGCGTGTGGGTGCCGGAGTAGCCCAGGCCGATCATCGGCGTGGTGACGGTGTTGTCGTCGGCGAGGGCGCGCAGCTCGGTCAGCACCTGGGCCTCGGAGCGCCCGGCCGGCAGGTCGAGCCGTGCGGTCGCCCGGATCGCCTCGGGCACGGCCGCGTCCGCGAGCTCCTCCAGCGAGCCGGCGCCGAGGACGGCGAGCATCTTGGCCTGGTCGTCCGGGCTGGGGCCGATGTGCCGGCCGGCGAAGGGGGCGGCGGTCTCGAGGTCGCGCAGGGACGGGCGGGGGCGCATGAAGGACTCCGGGCGGGAAGCGTCGGGGGCCCACCGGCGGTGAGGGAACTCTCCCGTACGGGTGGTCGGCGCTCCTCAGGCTACCGCTCCACGGCGTCGGGGCAGCCGATCAGGCGGTGGTGCGCCGGCGCCTGCGGGTGGCCAGCTCGTCGGCCGCGGCGTCGCCCGACGCGGCCGCCGTGCCGGCGGTGGCCCGCTCGCTCGGCAGCGCGGCGAGGGTTCCCTCGACGTCGCCGATGTGCCGGCCCACCGCGATCCCGAAGACGCCCTGGCCGCGCTTGAGCAGGTCGAGGATCTCGTCGGTGGAGGTGCACTCGTAGACCGTCGTGCCGTCGCTCATCAGCGTGATCTCGGCCAGATCGGCCACCCCCCGCTCGCGCAGGGTGGCGATCGCGGTGCGGATGTTGGGCAGCGAGACGCCGGCGTCCAGCAGGTTCTTCACCACCCGCAGCACCAGGATGTCGCGGAAGCTGTAGAGCCGCTGGGTCCCGGATCCGGAGGCCTCCCGCACGGTCGGCTCGACCAGCCCGGTGCGTGCCCAGTAGTCGAGCTGGCGGTAGGTGATGCCGGCGACGCTGCACGCCGTCGGACCGCGGTACCCGACGTCCTGGGGGGAACCACCGGGTCGCTGCTCCTCCGGCAGGTCGTCGAACAGCGTCCCCTGCAGGCCCAGCGGTGCCCGCGCCGAGCTGCCCGGCGGCGCCGGAACGACGGCGGGCTCGACGGGCTCGTCCACCACGGTCGGCTCCTGTCTGTGGTCCTGCGGCTCCAGCGGGGGCCGGCGGGCGGGGTCCCGTGGGGTCCGGCGCGGGTCGACCAGAACCGGCACGCTAGGCAGTCCTCGAGGCTCGGTCAACGATGTCGTCCGGCATGTCGCAACCCTCGACCTACACCAGAGGGTCAGGATCCTGGGCTGAAGTCCTCGGGGGTGACGGTGTCGAGGAACTCGCGGAACTTCTCCACCTCGTCCTCCTGCTCGTCCGGGATCGCGATGCCGGCCTCCGCGAGAACCTCCTGCTCGCCGCGGATCACGGCACCGCTGCGGATGGCCAGCGCGATCGCGTCCGAGGGGCGGGCGCTGACCGTGAGGCCTCCGTCGAAGCCGAGTTCGGCATAGAAGACGCCCTCGCGCAGCTCGGTGATCGTCACGGTCTTCAGCGGCCGCTCGAACGCCTCCAGCAGGTCGCGGAGCAGGTCGTGCGTCATCGGCCGGGCCGTCACCACCCCCTGCTGGGCGAAGGCGATCGCAGTCGCCTCGACAGCACCGATCCAGATCGGCAGGTAGCGGTCGCCGCCGACCTCCTTGAGCAGCACGATCGGCTGCTGGCTCGGCAGCTCGACGCGCACGCCGACGACGCTCAACTCCGACAGCGAGGTGCCCTCACCGGACGGCTCCACGGGGTCCTCCAGGACGTCGACAGGCAGTACGGCCGGGGTCGCCCGGGGCGGTCCTCGACCTCCCTCGACCCTACTCCGCGCCGCGCAGGCCTGCAGCTGCACGGCGCAACGTTCAGCGCCGCAGGCCCGGCCCGAGTCCCGCGCGCACCAGGGTGGCGTGCAGCTTGACCGACAGCGCCGCGAGTTCCCGGGCGACCTCCTCGGCGCGGGCCCGCGCCTCGGGGTTGCGCTGGCGTACCAGCGGTGTGACGACCTGCTCGACCAGCCCGATCTCACGCTCGGCAGCCGCCTTGAACGGGCGCAGATGGCGAGCCTCGATGCCGAAGCGGGCCATCTCCGCGACCGTCTTGGCCACCACCAGTGCATCGCCGTCGTAGTGGCTGCCCCCCTGGCGCGGCGCCACCAGGCCGTACTGCTCCAGCTGCTCCAGCTGCTCCGGAGACAGGCCGGCGGCGGCGAGCAGCTCGCTGCGGGACAGCCGCATCTCGCTGACGTCGGGCAGGAAGGAGTCGGCGCCGGGCAGCCCCTCGGCGGCCACCAGGGCCCGGGGCACCTTGGGGCCGCTGGTGCCGAGGTCCGGCGGATCGAGGCCGCGGTCGATGGCGTCCAGATGCTCCTTGATGACCCGGAGCGGGAGGTAGTGGTCACGCTGCGCCGACAGCACGTAACGCAGCCGGCTGAGGTCCTCGCGGGAGAACTTGCGGTAGCCCGACGCCGTCCGCTCGGGCTCCACCAGACCCTCGGCCTCGAGGAAGCGGATCTTGGAGATGGTGATGTCCGGGAAGTCCGGCCGCAGCTGGCCGAGCACCTCCCCGATGCTCATGAACGCGCGGATCGCCACCGGGCGGGCTGCAGAGCTGGCGCTCATCCCTCGCCGCCGCGCGACCCGACCAGGAAGACCAGGCGGTACTTGCCGATCTGCACCTCGTCGCCGCCGGCCAGGCCCGCAGCGTCGATGCGCTCCCGGTTGAGGTAGGTGCCGTTCAGGCTACCGACGTCCCGGACGAGGAAGCCGCCGCCCTCGCGGGCGAACTCGGCGTGCCGACGGGAGACCGTGACGTCGTCGAGGAAGATGTCGGACTCCGGGTGCCGCCCGGCCGTGGTGACCTCGGCGTCCAGCAGGAAACGGCTTCCGGCGTTCGGGCCGCGCTTGACGACCAGCAGCGCGCTGCCGGGCGGCAGGGCCTCTAGCGGACCCGCGTCGGGGGCGGCGTCGGCCGCAGCGGCCGTGCCCTCCTCCAGGCCGACCTCCAGCGCCGTGAGCGAGATGGCGGACGTGGTCTCGACCGCACTGGCCGCGCCTTCCGAGCCGGCCCGCGGCAGGGCTGTCCCGCAGCGGGCGCAGAACCGGCTGCCGTCGGGGTTCTGGTGGCCGCAGTGGGTGCAGAACACGGTCTCGCCCGCCTCCTGAGGTGGTGGTGCGCGGGCGGGTGCCCGCCGGTGCCCGCGGCGCGGGTCCGGTCATGCTGTCCGGAGGTGAGTCCCCTTCGTCCAGAGGCCTGACAGAGCGGCCCCCGGACGCAGCGCGAAGGTAGTCGGGGGCCGCATCGAGGGTCAACCCGGCGTCGAGGACGGGCCGCCTGGACCTCGACCTCAGGTGGAGTTGTCAGGACTCCGTGACGGTCAGGGCTGCGTAGGCGTCGGCGTCCAGCAGCGCGGCCGACTGCAGCGCCGCCTCGACCCCCTCCGCGGGGCGGAGCTCGACCATCCAGCCCTCTCCCAGCGGGTCGCTGTTCACCAGCTCGGGAGTGCTGTCCAACTGGTCGTTGCGGGCCGCGACGGTGCCGGCGACCGGCGCGTACACGTCCGAGACGCTCTTGGTGCTCTCGACCTCGCCGAAGGCCTGGCCGGCCGTCACCTGGGTCCCGACCGTGGGCAGCGTCACGAAGACGATGTCGCCGAGTGCCTCCGCGGCATAGGGCGTGATGCCGAGCCGCAGGACCGCCGACTCGCCGGTGCCGACGATCGCGACCCACTCGTGCTCGGCGGTGTACTGGAGATCCACGGCCTGGGCCTTCTCTCGTCGGAGCGTGCGGACGGGGCCCCCCCCCCCCCCCCCCCCCGGGTGGGGGGGGGGGGCCGAGCGTAACGAGGCTGCTGGAGCGGTCGCAAGGCGACCACCCGGACCTCGTCGCGCTGCTCGACCAGAGCCGCGCCGCCGCGAAGCTCGACGTTGTCGACGACCCCGCCGGGGATGCCCACCGCCGAGGCCAGCGTGGAGGCGTCGCCGACCACGACGAAGCGGTACGGCGGATAGAGCGCGACGTCGTCGACCACCACCCCGCCCCGCTCGCCCGCCTCGAGCGCGGTGGAGGCGATCACCCGCACCTGCGCGCCGACGGCGGCCTTCGCGCCGTCGACGCTCAGATCGACCGGCCCCTCGAGCTGGATGGCCTCGGCGCCGGCGGCCCGCAGCTCCTCGAGCGCGTCGAGCAGCACGTCCGGTCCGATCGACTCCTCGGGGTCGGTGATCGTCAGCAGCAGACCCGGGCCCCGGGCGGGTACCGTGCCGGCCAGCACGCCGAGCAGCTGCTCGCGGCGACGGGCCTCGGCGAGCGCCGCCGCTGTCCGGTCGCCGCCGCTGGTCAGCTCGGCCCGGGCCCGCTCGAGGGCCGACACCTCCGCCCGCAACCGGTCGTTGCGGTTGGCCAGCTCGTCCAGGATCTGGACCAGATCCTCCTGGCGGGCCGCCGCGAGAGGGCCGTCCTGGGTCGAGCGCACCTGCACGACCGCCGCGAAGCCGAGGACCGCGAGCAGGACCGCCACCGCGAGGTCGACCGGGCGCAGCCGCGGCGTCAGCAGCCGGCGCAGCCGCCCGCCGTTCATGCGGCGAAGACGCGGCGGCGGATGGCGGCCGCGTTGGAGAAGATCCGGATGCCGAGCACGACCACCACGCCGGTCGAGAGCTGGCCGCCGACGCCCAGCTGGTCTCCGAGGAAGACCACGAGGGCGGCGACGAGGACGTTGCTCACGAAGGACACCACGAACACCCGGTCGTCGAAGATGCCCTCGAGCTGGGCCCGTACCGCGCCGAAGACCGCGTCGAGCGCCGCGACCACCGCGATCGGCAGGTACGGCTGGAGCGCGGCCGGGACGGTGGGCTCGAAGACCAGGCCGAGCACCACCCCGAGCACGAGCGCGAGGGCGGGGATCACGGCCCCTCCCCCGGCAGCGCGGCGCGCAGCTCGCGGGTGCTCGCCCCGGGCAGCGACAGCGACTCCTCGCGCCGGCTCTCGAAGCGCAGGCCGTAGAGCGAGACGTACGTCGCGAGGCGCCGGCCGGCCGCCCCGTCCAGCAGCTCGAACTCCAGCACCGCCGGATCACCGACGGCCCGCACGACGTAGGGCGGGGACAGCAGCCGGAAATCGACGAGGATCGCGTCACCGGCACTGCGGATCGCGGTCAGCGCGGTCAGCCGCACGTCGTTGACGCTGACCGCCTCGGCGCCGGCCGCCCAGAGCGCGTTGACGAGGTCCTGGATGTCACGGTCCTGCACCCGCCCCTCGGCCGGCCCGCCCTGCCGCGGGACCGCGGCAGGCTCCTGCTCGGGGAGCGCGTCCTGCAGCGTGACGACGATTCCCGGCCCCTGGACGGGCAGGGTGCCGCTGGCCAGACCCAGCTGGACCAGCCGCCGGGCGACGCTGCGCCCCGCGGCGTCGACACCGAGCACCTCGGCCTGGGTGGCGGCCACCTCGGCGCGCAGCCGCTCGGCCCGGTCGGCCAGCTCGTCGGTCTCTCCCGTCCGCTCACGCACCTCGGCGGCGAGGCCGGTGCGCACGCCGGCGCGTTCGTCCTGGCGCGCCCGCACCTGGGCCACCGCGGTGCCGGTGACCAGGCCGAGCAGGACCAGGCCGACGACGGTGGTGAGGCCGCGCACCGGGACAGCCGCAGCCGCCGGCACCCCCGCCTGCTCACCTGCCTTGCGGGCCGCCCGCTCGGCATAGCCCTCGTCGAGCGAGTTGGCCATCACGTCCACCAGCAGCGACATCGACCCGTCCACCCGGCGCGGCGCGGCGTCCTGCCCGGTCCGGGTCGGGGTGGGGGTCACGCCCCCATCCTGCCGCACCGGCCGGACCGGTCGTCGCCGCCGGCCGCCCCTGCGCGAGCTACGCCTGCATCGACTCGACCGCCTCGGCCCAGCGGGTCACCAGGTCGGTGGCGCGGCCGGCATCCGGGCCCTCCGCCCAGACGTGCGTGACCGCCTCCGACGGATCGGGCAGCACGAGCGCCCAGGCCCCGTCCGCCTCGACGAGCCGTACGCCGTCGGTGGTGTCGACCGCCCGGCCGCCCGCGGCCTCCAGCACCGTTCGCATGACCGCGCCCTTCACCGCCCACGGCGTGGGGACCGCCCGGCGCACCAGATGGGCCTGCGGGATGCGGGCGTCGATCTGGGAGAGCGTCAACCGGGTCCGGGCGACCAGCCCGAGCAGCCGCACGAAGGCGGCGATGCCGTCCAGGGAGGGGGCGAGTTCGGGCACGACGAAGCCGCTGCGACCGTCGCCGGCGAAGATCACCCCTGGGGTGGCGGCGGCGGCGGTGAGATCGGCCGGCGACGTGGAGGTCCACAGGATGTCGGTGCCGTGGAAGTTCGCGACCTGCTCGGCGACGCGGGTGGTGGTCACCGGCAGCGCGATGCGCCCGCAGCGTCGCTCGGCGGCGACCAGGTCGAGCACGACCAGCAGGGCCCGGTCGTCGTGGATCAACCGGCCGCGCTCGTCGACGACCGTGAGCCGCTCCCCGACGTGGTCGAAACGCACGCCGAAGGCGGCCCGCGAGCCGGACACCAGCTCGCCCAGTCGCTCCAGGTCGCGCATGTGCTCCGCCACGGTCTCCCCGCTCGCCCGCTCGTCGAGCCGGTTGTTCACCGTCAGGACCTCCACGTCGAGGCGCCCGAGCAGCGCCGGCAGCACCAGCGACACGGCGCCGCCGGCGGTGTCGAGCACGACCTTCATCCGGGCCTCACCCAGACCCGACACGTCGACAGCCCGGAGCAGCTCCTGGACGTAGGTCTCGACGGTGCGCGACGGGAAGGCCAGCTCGGCCATCTCGCCGGGGAAGGCGCGCCGGAACTCCTGCCGGCTGACGACCCGCTCGAGAGCCCGCTGGCGGGCCGGCGACAGGTCGCCCCCGCCCTCGTCCAGGAAGACGATGTCGACCGACTGCGGGTCGTCGGGTGTGGCGCGCAGCACGATCCCGCCGGCCGCGTTGCTGCCCGAGGTCATGAAGCGGGCGACCGGCAGCGGCGTCACCTCCAGGTCGCGCACGTCCATGGCACTGGCGTTGAGCGCCCCCGTGACGACACGCTTGAGCGCCCGGGCGGCGCGGGAGGCGTCCCGCGCCGTGACGACGACGCTCCCCTTGGGCAGCGTGGTGGCGTACGCCGCGGCCAGCCGCACGACGTACTCCGGGGTGATCTCGACGTTGACCAGCCCGGAGATGCCGCGCGGGCCGAACAGCGAGGCACTGCCGCGGCTCCCCCAGATGACGCTGGTGTGCAGGACGGTGCCGGCCTCGATCGTCTTGAACGGGTAGACCTGCACGCCGTCGGAGAGGTAGGCCTCCTCCTCCAGGACGCACCCGTCGCCGACGACCGACGCCTCCCCGACGCGGGCGGCCCGCATGACGTCGGTGTTCTTGCCGATCACCGCGCCGCGCAGGCTGACCTGCAGCCCGACGAAGACGTTGTCGTGCACGACCGAGCGCTCCAGCGAGGCGCCGCTCTTGACCACGACGTTGTCCCCGAGCACACAGAGCTCCCCGACCCGTGCGCCCGCCTCGATCTTGACGTTGTCACCGATGCACAGTGGGCCGATCAGCGTCGCGTCCGGGTCGATGTCCACCCCCTCGCCCACCCAGACGCCGGTGGCCATCTCGAAGCCGTCGATCTCGGCGTCGACGCGGCGGTGGAGCACGTCGGCCTGCGCACGGATATAGGAGCTGAGAGTGCCGACGTCCTCCCAGTAGCCGTCGGCCACGTGGCCGTACAGCGGCGCTCCTCCGGCCAGCAGCGCGGGGAAGACGTCGCCGGACCAGTCCACGGGCACGCCCGGCCGGACATGGTCGAAGATCTCGGGCTCCATGACGTAGATGCCGGTGTTGACGGTATCGGTGAACACCTGGCCCCAGGTGGGCTTCTCCAGGAACCGCTCGATGCGGCCGGACTCGTGCTGGACCACGATCCCGAACTCCAGCGGATCGGGCACCCGGGTGAGGCAGACGGTCGCCAGGGCGCCGGTCGCCCGGTGGGCCCGCACCAGTGCCCCCAGATCGATGTCGGTCAGGGCGTCGCCGGAGATGACCAGGAAGGCGTCGTCACCCAGCTCGGCGCGGGCGTTGGCCACCGAGCCTGCGGTACCCAGCGGCGTCTGCTCGGTGGTGTACGACAGGGACATCCCGAACTCCTCGCCGTCCCCGAAGTAGGTGCGTACGAGGCTGGCCAGGAACTGCACGGTCACGACGCTCTCGTCGAAGCCGTGCCGCTTCAGCAGCCGCAGGACGTGCGCCATGATCGGCCGGTTCACCACGGGCAGCAGCGGCTTGGGCTGGTTCGCGGTCATCGGGCGCAGCCGGGTCCCCTCGCCCCCGGCCATGACGACCGCCTTCACGAGCGGTCGGCGCGCAGCACCTGGCGCACCTGCACGACGTACAGGACGCCGGCCCACAGGTAGAGGACGCTTCCCCAGGCGGCGAACGCCCAGCCCATCGGCCGGAAGACGGTCGCGAGCAGACCCTGGCTGCCGGGCAGGGCGGCGAGCAGCATCGGGAAGGCGTAGAGCAGGTTGAAGGTGGCCGCCTTGCCGAGGAAGTGCACCGGCAACGGCCCGTGCCCCGCCCGGCGCAGCACCGCCAGGCACACCGCCAGCACCCCGTCGCGCCCGATGAGCGCCAGCGCCCACCACAGCGGCAGCCCGTCCCGGTAGACCAGGGCCAGCAGCGTGGCGAAGATGTAGAGGCGGTCCGCGAGCGGATCGAGCAGCTCCCCGAGCCGGGTGAACTGCGAGTACCTGCGGGCGATCATGCCGTCGAAGTAGTCGGTGGCGCCCGCGGCCATCAGCAGCAGGATGGCCCGGCCGTCCTGCTCGGTGATCAGCACCCAGTACAGGAACACCGGTACGCCGGCCAGCCGCAGCATGGACAGGGCGTTCGGGATGGTCCAGATCCGGGTGGAGAGCTGTGGCTCGGAGGTCCCGAGCCGCTCGGTCATGCTGCCTCCCCTGTCCCGCGCGCACCCGGTCACGCCGTCGGCGCGACACTATCCGTGCGGGCAGCCGGGGCGCGAGATCAGCGCCTGCCGAACCCGGCCCGGACGGCCCTGCGCCGGCTCCACGAGGTCGGCACGCGGCGGCCCAGGCCCAGGCTCTGCACGAGTGCGGTCGCCCGGGTCTCGAGTTCCCGGTAGGCCAGCCCGACGGCGAGCGAGGCCAGCGTCGCGGCCAGCGGCCACTGCACTTCGAGGTGCGGGTAGACCAGCCAGTGCGTGACGTAGATGTGCAGCGAGGCCGCGGCCAGCAGGCTCGCGCCGCGCGCGACGGCCGCCGGGACGCGCACCGTGCCGATCCAGAGCAGCGCGAGCAGCCCCGCCACGACGAGCGCCTCGCGCCACGGGTTGCCGAAGAAACCGGGCACGGTGGCGAGCAGGACGGCCGTCAGCAGCAACCGGCGGGGCACGGTGCCGGCCCGCGCCGCCGCCCAACCGAGTGCGAAGAGCCAGAACAGGACGTGTGCGGTGTGGATCCGGTCCGGCCCGGTCGGCAGCCAACCCGGTGCGAAGCGGCTGGCGACGCCGACGGCGAGCAGCACCAGCGAGAAGCCCCACGGCCAGCGCCGTTCCGCCCGGCGTACCGCGGGGACGGCCAGCAGCGCCGCGCAGGCGAGCAGCAGGTAGACGAGCACCTCGAGGAACCAGTAGTGCCAGCTGGGCCCGAACTTCTCCGGGCCGACCACGCCGTTGAGGAGCAGCACGTTGGTGAGCGTGTAGCGCTCCGTGATCATCGCCGCGAGGGCGATCCACAGCACGCTCGGCACGACGATGCGCCGGACGCTGCGCAGTGCCCGACCGGCTGGGGACGCCAGGCCGGTCCCGCTCAGGTGGAAGCGGGCGAAGTTGAAGCCGGCGACCCCGAGCAGGATGTGCGCGCCACCGAGCAGCGTCCAGAGGTTTGCGTGCGACCCGACGATCGCCACGATGGCCGCGGCCCGCAGCGCCACCCCCGTCTCGAGCGCCCGGCCGGCTCGCGGCGGCCGGCGGGCCGGAGCCAGGTCCCGGATCGGCGTCGTGTGCCAGCTGGGCGGCAGCGCCCCGAGCACCTGCTCGAGGCGCAGCGACGTCTCGACGTAGGACAGCGAGTCGCCGCCCAGGCCGACGAAGGTGTCCTCCGGCCGCACCGGCCGGTCGAGCACGTCCGCGTAGAGCGCACACAGCCCGTCGACGTTTGGGCCGGTGGACAGCGCGGCGACGGGAGCGGGCTGATCGCGGACGGCCAGCGCGGCCGCGGCCCGCAGGTCCGGCTTGCCGCTGTCCAGCCGCGGGAGCGCCTCGACGCCGACCACCCGCACGGCGCGAACGGGCAGGCCGGCAGCGGCGGCGACCTCCGCGGCCACCTGCCGGGGTGTCGCGGCGACCACGACCAGCTCGTCGTCACCGCCCACGCAGCAGGCCGGGATGCCGAGGCCCGCCAGCCGGTCCTCGACCCGCTGGAGGTCGATCCGCAGGCCGAGCACCTTGGAGGTGCGGGCGCGCCGGCCGACGATCTCGTACAGCCCGGTGCCGGCGTCGCGGCGGGCCAGGTCGCCGGTGTGCAGCCGGTCGACGGTGCGGCCGAGGGCCAGGTCGGCGGGTCCGGCGGCGTAGCCGAGCATGACGTTCGGCCCGCTGTAGACCAGCTCCCCGACGCCGGGCTCGTCGCTGTCGGGCACCGGGTCGAGGGCGAAGCCGCCGCCCGGCACCGGGAGGCCGATCGAGCCGGGGGCGGTGTGCGCGAGCGCGGGCGGCAGATAGGCCATCCGGGCCGTTGCCTCGGTCTGGCCGTACATCACGAACAGGTCGAAACCGCGCTGCTGCCCCAGCTCGGCCAGGGCCCGCACCCGTTCGGGCGCCAGCCGCCCGCCCGCCTGCGTGACGTAGCGCAGCGACGGTAGGTCCATGTCGGCGAAGCCGACCCGGTCCAGCAGGTCGAAGGTGTGCGGGACACCGGCCAGCGAGGTCGCGCCGTGCTCCCGGAACAGCTCCCAGAAGCAGCCGTCCACCACCGACAGGTCGGTGAGCAGCAGCCCGGCGCCGCGCTCCAGGTGGCTGTTGAGCACCGACAGCCCGTAGCAGTAGCCCAGCGGCAGGACGGTCGGCCCGCGGTCGGACGGGCGCAGGTCGAGGTAGTCGGCGATGGCCTGCGCGTTCGCGCTCAGGTTGTCCCGGGACAGCCGCACGAGCTTGGGTGAGCCGGTCGAGCCCGAGGTGCTCAGCAGCAGCGCGAGCTCGTCGTGCAGCTCGTGGGCGCTGCCGTCGCGTCGTGCGTCCACCCCCCAGCCCCCGTCGCGGGTCATCACGACGTCGGGGTCGTACGCCGCGGTGAGCGAGGCGAGCGCCGCCGCCGGCGCCAGCGCCACCGGGCAGCCGGCGGTCAGGCCGGCGAGGTAGGCCACGACGGCCTCGACCGTGTTGGCCGCCTCCAGCAGGACCAGCCGGCGGGTCGGGCCGAGTTGCTGCGCGACGTCGCCGACCCGCGCCGCCAGCTCCCGGTAGCTCAGCCGGCCCTGCCGGGTGAGCAGCGCCGGGGCGTCACCGTGCCGCGCGAGGTCCCGGACGAAGGAGGGCGCCGTCCGGGGCGGCGTGGGAGCGACGAGCGGCACGACCCGAACTGTAGTGCAGAGTTAGGGGTCCCTTCCCTAACTTTTCCGATTCAGCCGAGGTGTGTCCGACCAGGCGTGGACACGCCGGCGGCCCGTCACCGCGCCCAGTGTTGATCTTGCGGCTGCTGGATCCGCAGCGGACACGCCGGCGCGTCTGCTGCGAATCCAGCATCCAGAAGATCAACTGCCGACGGCCCCCCGCACGAGAGGTGCCGCTCTGCGACGTGTCAGCCGGCGAGCTCGCGCGGGAGGTCCTCGCTGTGCAGGACCAGCAGCGAGGACACCGCCCGGGTCAGGGCGACGTAGAGCAAGCGCAGCCCGTACTGCCCACGGGAAGCGATCGCAGCCGGCTCGAGCAGGACGACGGAGTCGAACTCCAGCCCCTTCACCAGGTCGGCCGGCACGAGGGCGACCTGTCCGGCGGGGATCCCTTCGCCGAGCAGCTCGGCGCCGACCCCGTCCGCAGCGAGCTGCTCGCCCGCAGCCGTCAGCAGCGCCGCGCCCGCCGCGACGACGGCTACCGAACCCGACCCGGTCCGCTCCCGTACGGCAGCGGCCGCGTCCACGACGAGAACGCTCGTACGGCGCAGCTCGAGCGAGTCCGGCGCCGACCGCAGGGATGCGGCGGGGGCGATCCCGGGCGCGATGTGCGGCAGCAGCCGGTTGGCCAGGTCGAGCACCTGGCGAGGCACCCGGTATCCGGTGTTCAGCACCTCGAGCCGGCCGGAGGGCTTGCCGAGGTGCAGCAGGACGTCGGACCAGTTGCCCGGGGCGCCCGGCGTCGTCCCTTGCGCGAGATCGCCGAGCACGGTGGCGCTCCCGGTCACGCAGCGTCGGCCGATCGCCCGCAGCTGCATCTGCGACAGGTCCTGCGCCTCGTCGACGACCACGTGCGCGTAGCCCGAAGAGCGCTCCAGGAGGTACGAGGCCTCGTCGAGCAGCGGCAGGTCGGCGCGCGACCAGCGGCCGGGAGCGCCGCCGCCGGCCAGGTCGTCCGGCTCCTGCTCGGTGAGCACGCCTGCGGCGGCGCGGGCCAGCAGGTCCCGGTCGCCCAGCACTGCGGCGACCAGCCGCTCGGCGGTCACGGGTGGCCACAGCGCGTCGACGTACCCGCGCACGACCGGGCTGCGCGCCAGCTTCTCGACCGCACGCTCGCTGGTGGCGATGCCGGCGTCCTCCTGCAGCCGCAGCAGCGCCGGCGAGGGCGCCCGCCAAGGCGGCCCGACCGGCCGACCACGGCAGGCCGCGGCCGCGCACCGCCCGCTCGAACTCGCGTACGTCCTCCGGCTGCAGCCGCCAACGGCGCGATCCGACCGTGAGCACGAGCGACTCGCTCGCCCGCGCAGCGTGCAGCCACAGGACCCGCTCGAGCACAGTCGCGACGCGGGCGTCTCCCTTCACCTGCGCCTCGGCGGCGCCGGCGATCCGGCGTACGGGGACGGGCGGAGCGAGCTCGTCCGGAGTCGCCTGCGTCACCGCGACCTCCCCGAGGGCCGGGAGCACCTCCTGCACGTAGGACAGGAAGGCGCGGTTCGGGCCGACGACGAGCACTCCCGTGGCGGCCAACCGGGCGCGGTGCGCGTAGAGCAGGTAGGCGGCCCGGTGCAGCCCGACCGCTGTCTTGCCGGTGCCCGGAGCGCCCTGCACGCAGACCGTCTGCTCGAGCGGCGCACGCACCAGGACGTCCTGCTCCGGCTGGACGGTCGCGACGATGTCGCGCATCGGACCGCTGCGCGGCCGCTCGATCTCCTGTACCAGCAGCGCGCTGACGGAGCCGCCGGCGGTGAGGCGGTCGTCTTCGTACGCCGTGAGGGTCCCGTCCCGGAACCCGAAGCGGCGGCGCAGCACGATGCCCTGCCGGTCGCGCGCCGATGCGCGGTAGTAGGCCCCCGCGAGGGGAGCGCGCCAGTCGAGCACGACCGGCTCGCCGTCCTGCCCGCTGACGTGCCGGCGGCCGAGGTGGAAGACCTCGTCGGACTCGGTGTCGAGGCGGCCGAAGAACAGCGGCGTGACCCCGTCGTCGAGCAGCTGGTCGAACCGACGGGCCAGGCTGGCGGCGAGCGCCCGCGTCGTCAGCTCGTCGTTGCCCCAGGCGCTCTGGGTGTCGAGGAGGGTGCGCGTGTGCTCGCGCATCCGTCGGAGATCGGCGCGGGCGCGCACCAGGTGCGCCCGCTCGGCGGTCAGGACGTCGTCGGGCATGCCGGAGCCTCAGGTCAGCAGGTCCCGGCGCGGGGTGCCATCGCTGGGGGCCCACCTACCCGGCAGCAGCCGGGGCGGGGTCGGGCGGAGCCGACGACCGTACTCGCTCAGGGCGAGGACGGCCAGCAGGATGTGCTCAGCCCGGCAGGAACGCACGCAGCAACGGCGCTGCGGAGCCCTTGGGGGTCGTTCCGCTAGGCTCCTGCCGTGCACCACGGGCTGTGGCGCAGCTTGGTAGCGCGTCCGGCTGGGGGCCGGAAGGCCGCAGGTTCGAATCCTGTCAGCCCGACGCAGTTCTCGAGGGCCTCGCGCACGCGCCGGGCCTTCGCGCCTTCAGGAGCCGTTCGACGCCGTGAGCCCCTCGACTGCGAGTCGAGGGAGTCGGTAGGCGTCGTACCGGCGGACGTAGATCCGCGCGTGGCCGTCGAGAACGTGCACCGGGATCATGTACACGTTGAGCTCCGGATCGACGATGCCGAAGAAGTCGATCTCGTCCGACGTGTACCATGCCCGCTCGGACGACGAGCTGTGGGTGATCATGCACGACCACGTGCCGTCGACGCGGTGCGTGGTCGTCTTCACCTGCACCCGCTGAATGGTGCCGGTGTCCACGAGTAGGTCGTAGATGGCGGGCTCGAGCGGCCACGAGACCTTGTAGCCGGCGAGGGCACACGCCCCCGCAACGATGTAGGCGCCCGACGCCCGAAGGTGCTTCAGCTCGGGAGCCGCGGTGAAGGGGTCCGCCGGCAGTGCAACGGACGGGTCGGACAGCCCGCTCATGTCGAGACCGAGTCGGGCGGCGTGCCGCCGAACCGTCGCCCGCGCCGACCCGGAGTTCTGCGCGAAGCCGAGTGCCCCCAGAACCTCAGGCCAGGATCGCCCCGTGGCGACAGCGGCACGCAGCTGCTCGTCCGTCCACGTCCTCATGGTGAAATGCCCATAGTCGATTCTGAGTTCGTCGCACGCCTTGCGCAGCTGGCGTCCCTGGTGCGCTGATCGAGAGCCTGCGGCCCGCAGCACCGCGCGCCACGACCGGTTCGCCCCCACCAGATCACGCAGACCCTGCTCGGTGAGCCCAAGGGGGAGTTGCTGTTGGAACAGACCGGCTGGTTGCACAGGACCTCCAAGATGCGATGACGACGTCGTCATCGTCCCGCTCGGGTCCGACAGTTTCGCCGCTACCGCTTGCCCTTCTCGCGGACCTTGACGCTGACCTCGATGGGGCTGCCGGCGAAGCCGAAGTCCTCGCGCAGCCGGCGCTCGATGAAGCGGCGGTAGCCCGCCTCGAGGAAGCCGCTGGTGAACAGCACGAACCGCGGCGGCCGGGTTCCAGCCTGGGTGGCGAACAGGATCTTGGGCTGCTTGCCGCTGCGCACCGGCGGCGGCGTCCTGGCGATCAGCCCGCCGATCCAGGAGTTGAGCTTGCCGGTGGAGATGCGGGTCTCCCAGCCGTCCAGCGCGGTGTGCAGCGCCGGCGCCAGCTTGTCGACGGCGCGACCGGTCAGCGCCGAGACGTTGAGCCGGGGCGCCCACTCGACCCGGGCCAGCTCACGGTCGATCTCCTTGGCCAGCTGCGGCCGGCGGTCCTCGTCGACCAGGTCCCACTTGTTGAACGCGATGACCAGCGCCCGCCCCGCCTCGACCGCCATCCCGATGACCCGCTGGTCCTGCTCGCTGATCGGCTCGCTCGCGTCGAGCAGCACGACCGCGACCTCCGCCGCGTCGATGGCCGACTGCGTCCGCAGCGAGGAGTAGTACTCCGCTCCGGAGGCGTGCGCCACCCGCCGGCGCAGTCCCGCGGTGTCGACGAAGCGCCAGGTCTCCCCGCCGACCTCGACCATCGAGTCGACCGGGTCGCGGGTCGTCCCGGCGACCTCGTCCACCACGACCCGCTCCTCGCCGGCCAGTCGGTTCAGCAGCGAGGACTTGCCGACGTTCGGGCGGCCGACCAACGCGACCCGGCGCGGCCCGGCCGGCTCGTCGAAGCGCTCGGCCGGCGTCTCGGGCAGCGCGTCCAGGATCACGTCGAGCAGGTCCCCGCTCCCCCGGCCGTGCAGCGCGGACACGACGTACGGCTCACCCAGGCCCAGCGACCACAGCATCGCGGCATCGGCCTCGCCGCGCTCGTCGTCGACCTTGTTCGCGACCAGCACGACGGGCTTCTTGGCCTTGCGCAGCACCCGAACCACCGCCTCGTCGGCGTCGGTCGCTCCGACGGTCGCATCCACGACGAACAGCACGGCATCGGCGGCACTGACCGCCACCTCCGCCTGCGCGGCGACCGCCTTCTGCAGCCCGACGGCGTCCGGATCCCACCCGCCGGTGTCCACGACGGTGAAGCGCCGACCACGCCACTGCGCGTCGTACGTCACGCGGTCCCGGGTCACCCCCGGCACGTCCTCGACGACGGCCTCGCGGCGGCCGAGGATGCGGTTGACCAGGGTGGACTTGCCGACGTTGGGCCGGCCGACCACGGCCAGCACCGGTTGCGGGGTCAGGTCCTCGCTGTCGGGGGACGGGTCCTCGGTCATGCCGGCTCCTCGGTGCTGCTGGGCTGCTGGGTGCTCTGCAGATGGCCGAGCAGCGCCAGGCGCAGCTGCTCGGCGGCGGCGCGGACCGTACGGCGTGCGCGCGGGTCCCCGACCGGGTCGACGGTCACCGGTGGGCCGAAGACCACGCGCACCGGGGCGCGCAGCGTCGGGACCGTCCTCCCTCTGGGCAGCGCGGCGCCGGTGCCGAGCACGGCGATGGGGACCACCGGGGCACCGCTGCGCAGCGCCAGATAGGCCAGCCCGTCGGTGATCTGGTCGAAGCCGCCGCTGCCCCGCGTCCCCTCCGGGAAGACACCGAGAGCGCCGCCGCCGGCCAGCTGCGCGAGACCGGCCTGCAGAGCGGCGCGGTCGGCCTGGCCGCGATGCACCGGGATGAGCCCGAGCCACCCGCAGGCCCGCGCCCACGGCCCCACGAAGACCTCGGACTTGGTGAGCAGGCCGGCGGGCCGGGGGCTGACGAAGAAGACCAGCGGGCCGTCGAGGATGCCGCTGTGGTTGCCGGCCAGCAGGACGGGACCGTGTGCCGGTACGTGCTGCGCGCCCTCGACCGTCAGGCGCAGCACGCTGCGGGCCAGCCCCGTGCCGACGAGGCGGACCCCGGCGCGTACCGGCGGCTTGAGCGTGCCGGTCGCGCGGCGGCGGGCGGTCGCCGGCGGGACGACGGCGGTCATCAGGTCCGGCCGGCGGTCAGACCCGCACGTCCGGCAAGCTGCAGCACCCGCTCCACGACGGCGTCGGCGTCCAGTGCGCTGCTGTCCAGGTGCACCGCATCGTCCGCCGCCTGCAGCGGGCTGGCGGCCCGGGAGCTGTCCAGCCCGTCCCGCCGCGCCAGGTCGGCAGCCACCTGCTGCACGACATCGGTCCCACCCGGCGCGATCCCGGTGTCGGCGTCGCCGGCCCGGCGGCTCGCCCGGACCTCCGGCGACGCGTCGAGGAAGACCTTCACCGGGGCCGAGGGGAAGACGGCGGTGCCGATGTCCCGGCCCTCCAGGATGGCTCCGTCGGCGCCGGCCAGCTCGCGCTGCAGGGCGACGAGGTGGGTGCGGACAGCCGGCACGGCACTGACCGCACTCACCGCCGCGGTGACCTCGGGCCCACGGATCAGGGCGCTGACGTCCTCGCCGTCCAGGGTGGTGGACGGGGCGTCGGGATCGGTGGACACGGCGATGCGGGCGCGCTGGACGGCGACGGCGACGGCGGCCGCGTCGGCCAGGTCGGCGCCGGCGCGCAGGACCGCCAGCGTCGCGGCGCGGTAGGTCGCGCCGGTGTCGACGTAGCGCCAGTTCAGGGAGCGGGCCAGCCCGCGGGCGACGGTGCTCTTGCCGGAGCCGGACGGCCCGTCGAGCGCGATCACCCGGGTCGTTCCTGTCGGCACGGTGCTCCTGAGGTCGAGGGGGGCCGCCAGCCTAGTTGCGGCTCAGCCGCCGGCCACCTTCCAGCCGGCGGCCGTCAGGGCCCGCCGGGCGTCCGTCTGCTCGGACAGCAGGACCAGCAGCTCGATGACACCGGTGGGCCGACCGGGCAGGTGCTCCACCCGTACGTCCTCGACGTTGATCCCGGCCAGGGCAGCGCTGACCAGGACACCGGCCAGCTCGCCGGGGCTGTCGGGCACGACGACGCAGACCGGCACGAAGTCCCGGTCGTGCTCGCCGCGCTTGCGGGGCACGAGGGCGCGGCCGGCGTTGCCGCGCCGGAGCAGGTCCTCGACGACCGCGGCGTCAGGGTCCGGGCCGGAGTCGGAGTCGGAGTCGGCGTCGGAGTCGGCGGCCAGTCGGTCCAGCGCCCTCGCGGCGGCATCGATCTCGTCGGCCAGCAGCCGGACCAGCGGGGCGACCGCCGAGGCGTTCTGGCGCAGCACGTCGATCCACAGCCGCGGGTCGCTGGCGGCGATGCGGGTGGTGTCCTGCAGCCCGGGGCCGGCCAGCTCGAGGCCGCTGCCCGCGCGGGCCAGGACGGCAGCGACCGCGGAGGCGGCGACCTGCGGGAGGTGGCTGACCAGCGCGACGGCGGCATCGTGCTGCTCGGCGGGCATGACCAGCGGCTCGGCGCCGCACTGTTCGGCGAGCTGTCGGGTCGTCGTCAGCGCCGCCGCCGAGGTCGCCTCGTCCGGACACAGCACCCACGGGCGGCCGACGAACAGCTCGGCGGAGGCGGCCTGGGGCCCGGACTGCTCCTTGCCGGCCATCGGGTGGCTGCCGCAGACGCGCGTCAGGTCGACACCGGCAGCGCGCAGGTCGTCCTGCACCGCCCGCTGGACCGAGGCCACGTGGCTCACCGTCGCCGCGCCGGCAAGGCCCGCCACGACCGAGGCCACGGCTCCCGGCGGACAGGCCACCAGGCAGTGCGAGAAGCTCTCGCGGCCGTCCCAGCGTCGGCCGGCGCCGCGGTCGGTCGCGACGTCGACGGCCGCGGCGTCGGGGTCGCTCAGCAGCACGTCGGCCTGTCCGCGCAGCGCCAGCCCGACGGAGGTGCCGATCAGACCGGTGCCGACGACGAGCAGGTCAGCGGGCACAGGTCACCGCGGCAGGTCCGTCCGCAGGGTGGCGGCGCCCCGCAGGTAGACGTGCCGGACCTCGGCACGCGGCCGGTCCGTCTCGACGTGGGCGAGCAGGCGCAGCACCCGTGGCATCGCGCCCGGGACGGCGATCTCGCCGGTGCACAGCAGCGGGACGTCCACCAGACCCATCTGCCGGGCGGCGTAGGCCGGGAACTCCGCGGTCAGGTCCGGTGTCGCGGTGAAGACCACGCTGATCAGATCGTCGGGCGACAGGGCGTTGCGCGCGAGAACCTCCTGGAGCAGCTCGGTCGTCGCGTCCAGGATCTGTTGGCGGTCGTCCGCCTCCACCTGCGTCGCCCCGCGCACCGCCCGCACCGCCATACGGACACCCTAGCCAGCCGATGTTGCCCTACATGCCCACCAGACTGAACAGGCCGGCCAGCTCCTCGCGGCTCAGCGCCCGGATCCGACCCGGCTTCTGCGCCCCCAGCTGCACCGGGCCGACCGCCGTCCGGACCAGCTGCTGCACCGGGTGACCGACCTCGGCCAGCGCGCGGCGCACGATGTGCTTGCGCCCCTCGTGCAGCACCACCTCGAGCAGCAGCCGATTCGAGGTCGAGTCGACGATGCGGAACGCGTCGAAGCGCACGATCCCGTCGTCGAGTTCGACGCCCTCACGCAGCCGCCTACCCACCCCCTTCTCCATCGGTCCGAGCACCTCTGCCAGGTAGGTCTTCGGCACCTCGTACGACGGGTGCGAGAGACGGTGGGCCAGCTCGCCGTCGTTGGTCAGCAGCAGCAGGCCTTCGGTGTCGGCGTCCAACCGGCCGACGTGGAACAGCCGCTCGACCCGGTCGGCCACCAGGTCACCGACGGTGGGCCGACCCTCGGGATCGGTCATGGCGGTGACGTAGCCACGCGGCTTGTTCAGCGCCAGGTAGACGTTGCCCGGAGCGGTGTTGATGCGCATCGTGTCGACCCGGATCACGTCGGTGAGCGGGTCGACCCGGCGGCCCTGCCCGAGCACGACCTCGTCGTTCACCGACACCCGGCCGGCCTCGATCAGGGCCTCGCAGGCGCGGCGGGAGCCGACGCCGGCGGCCGCCATCACCTTCTGCAGGCGGATGCCGTCGGCGGTGCCGTCGGAGTCGGTCATGGGATCCTCACGGGGGGCTGGATGCCTCGTCGAGCTCGGAGAGCTCGGGCAGGAGCGGCGCGAGCGCGGGCAGCTCGTCGAGCGACTGCAGGCCGAGCCGCTCCAGGAGCAGCGGCGTCGTGCGGTACAGCGTTCCGGCGCTGTCCGGGTCCTGGCCCGCGTCGGCGATCAGCCCACGGGCGAGCAGGGTCCGTACGACGCCGTCGACGTTGACGCCGCGCACCGCGCTGACCCGCGCGCGGGTCACCGGCTGACGGTAGGCGATGACGGCGAGCGTCTCCAGCGCCGCCTGCGTCAGGCGGGCCTGCTGTCCGTCCAGGACGAACCGTTCGACGTACGGGGCGCAGTCCGCGCGGGTGTAGAGCCGCCAGCCGCCGGCGACCAGACGCAGCTCGAAACCTCTGCCGGCATCGGCATACTGCTGCGCCAGCGCCTGCAGCACCCGCTCGACCTCGACGGTGGGCCGCTCGGCGACCTGCGCGAGGGTGGTCGCCGGCACCGGCTCGTCAGTGACGAGCAGCACCGCCTCGAGGACGGCCGGCAGCTCCACCGGCTGCGGGTACGGCTGGCTCACGTGCTCGGTCATCGGCTCTCCTCCTCCGGCACGGGCTCGCCGGTCCAGCGCACGTGCAGGTCTCCCAGCGCCTCGACCTGCTCGAAGCTGACGAGCCCCTCGCGGTACAACTCGAGCAGGCCGAGGAAGCGGGCGACCACCTCCAGCGTCCCCGCACAGTCGGCGGTCAGTGACCGGAACGACCCGCTGCCGGCGCGGCGCAACCGCTCGCGCAGCAGCGCGGTCTGCTCCGGGACGCTGACCGTCCCGCCGTGCGCGTGGTCGACGGCCACCTCGGGCTCCGGCCGCGGCGCGAGCGCCCGGGCGGCCAGCGCGGCGAACTGCTCGGGGCCCAGGCCGAGCAGCACCTGGGGCAGCAGGCCGGCGAAGCGCGGCTCCAGCGACACCGACCGTGGGTAGCGGCGCGACTCCCCCGCCAGCAGCTGCGCCAGCTGCGCGGCCGCCTGCTTGTAGGCGCGGTACTGCAGCAGGCGGGCGAAGAGCAGGTCGCGCGCTTCGAGCAGCGCCAGGTCCTCCTCGTCCTCGACGGCCGCCGACGGGAGCAGCCGCGCGGTCTTGAGGTCGAGCAGCGTCGCCGCGACGACGAGGAAGTCGGTGGCCTGCCCGAGGTCCCAGGAGCTGCCGAGGGCCCGGATGTGGGCGAGGAACTCGTCCGTCACCTGTGACAGCGCCAGCGTCGTGACGTCGAGCTGGTGCTTGGCGATGAGCCCCAGGAGCAGGTCGAACGGCCCCTCGTACTGCTCGAGGTGGACGCTGAAGACGGGGATCGGCGCCTCGTCCACCAGCCTGCTAGCCACCCGTGACGAGGCGGACGAACGGCCCCGCGAGGATGTCGAGCAGCGTCGGCAGCAGCGGCTGCGGTCCGCCGAGCGGGATGAGCAGCAGCGCCAGCAGGATGGCGACACCGATGTTGCGCTCGACCAGGTGATGCTCAGCCTTCTGCCAGCCGGCCGAGCGCGGCGCGAGCCCGAACAGCAGCCGCCCGCCGGGCAGCGGCGGGATCGGGACCAGGCTGAGCAGCCCCGTCATCAGGTTGGCCAGGCCGAACAGCAGCAGCACCCGCGGCACGAGGTCGCCGCCGATCCCGGACTGGAGCAGCCGGCTGGGCCCCACCAGCGCGACGACGCCGCCGGCATCGGTGGAGACCAGTCGCAGCGCAGCCAGTGCGGCCGTCCCGACGACCAGGTTCGCAGCGGCGCCGCTCAACAGCACCCGGATCATGGAGTTCCGCTGGCGGTGGTCCGGCGGCTCGACCTGCTTGGACCAGCCGATCCCGACGATGGCCGCGGACACGGCACCGAACGGGTCCAGCTGCCGGCGGGGGTCCGGCGCCGTGCGCCCCTCGACCGCCGGTGTCCGGTCGCCGGCGCGGGCGGCCACGACGGACTGGACCCAGCCGTGCAGGGTCACCGCGACGACGAAGGACACCAGCAACAGGGCCAGCGAGCCGGGGCTGCCCAGGGCATACAGCACGTCAGCGCTCTCGGGCGGTCATCGCGCGAGCAGCTCCTTGGCCAGCTCCCGGTAGGCCGTCGCACCCGCGGACTCCGAGGCGTACGTCGTGATCGGTTCGCCGGCGACCGTGGTCTCGGGGAAGCGCACGGTGCGATTGATGACGGTGTGGAAGACCCGGTCACCGAAGGCCTCGACGATGCGGGCCAGCACCTCGCGACCGTGCAGGGTCCGCGAGTCGTACATCGTGGCAAGGATGCCCTCGAGCTCGAGCTCGGGGTTGAGCCGCTCGCGGATCTTCTCGATCGTCTGGATGAGCAGCGCGACGCCGCGCAGCGCGAAGAACTCGCACTCCGACGGGATGATGACGCCGTGCGCAGCGGTCAACGCATTGACCGTCAGCAGGCCCAGCGAGGGTTGGCAGTCGATCAGGATGACGTCGTAGTCGTCCACGATCGGCCCGAGTGCGCGGGCCAGCGTCTGCTCGCGGGCGACCTCGTTGACCAGCTGCACCTCGGCGGCGGACAGGTCGATGTTGCTGGGCAGCAGGTCCAGGCCGGGCACGCCGGTCTTGAGCAGCACGTCGTCGGCGGCGACGCCGGGCTGCATGAGCAGGTTGTAGACGGTCTGCTCGAGCGCGAGCGGGTTGACGCCGAGGCCCACCGACAGCGCTCCCTGTGGGTCGAAGTCGACGAGCAGGACGCGGCGACCGAGCTCGCTCAGCGCGGCACCCAGGTTGATGGTGCTCGTGGTCTTGCCGACCCCACCTTTCTGGTTGCACATCGCCAGGATGCGCGCCGGACCGTGCTTCCTGAGCGGCTTCGGGTCGGCGAAGACGGGCTTCCTGCGGCCGGTGGGGCCCACGCCGGCAGCGCGCGCACGGGCCTCGCTCGCCGGAATGGTGCCGTCGTGGGACGGCTTCGCCCCGGCCACCGTCTTGGCGGCCTCGGCAGCGCTGGACAGATCCCGTGCCGGCCGCGCTGCCTTCTTCGTGGCTGCTGCCTTCGCCGGCGTCGCCTTCGCCGGCGTCGCCTTCTGCGCCGGCGCTGTCTTCTGCGCGGGCGCTGTCTTCTTCCCGGGGGCCGCCACCGTGCGCGCCGACGCCGCTCGCGGTGCCCGGCCGCTTGGGCGGCCGCCGGAAGTCGACTTGGGCATGGGTCTCCAGATCGCGTCGCCGAGGCAGTGGGCGCGACAACTCACGTCGGCGCAGACCGGCACGGTGTCGGGCGGGACTCTACGGGGAGCGGGCCCTACGGATCAACGCGCTCGGGGCCAGCTATCTCAGGAACGGGCCCGGGGGTGCGCCGTGGCGTAGACCTCGCGCAGCCGGTCGACCGTCACCAGGGTGTACACCTGCGTTGTCGTGACGGAGGCGTGCCCGAGCAGCTCCTGGACGACCCGGACGTCGGCGCCGCCGTCCAGCAGGTGGGTGGCGAAGCAGTGCCGCAGGGTGTGCGGCGAGACCTCGCCCGGCACCCCCGCCCGGACGGCGGCGGCCCGCAACACCGTCCACGCGCTCTGCCGCGACAGCCGGCCGCCACGGGCGTTGAGGAACAGCGCCGACGTCCCGGCCCCGGCCGCCGACAGCCCCGGCCGCGCCCGCACCAGGTAGGCCTCCACCGCCCTCCCGGCACAGCTGCCGTACGGCACGACCCGCTGCCTGCCGCCCTTGCCGGACAGCCGCACCAGCCCGACGTGCCGATCGAGGTCGTCGACGTCGAGCCCGACCGCCTCGGAGATGCGGGCACCCGTCCCGTACAGCAACTCCAACAGCGCGCGATCGCGCAGCCCGAGCGGCGTGTTCGCGTCCGGTGCGGCGAGCAGCGCCTCCACTTGGATCACGCTGATCGCCTTGGGCAGCCGCCGCGCCGGAACCGGCGGGCGGACCTCGCGGGCGACATCGACGTCGGTCCAGCCCTCGCGGAGCGCGAAGCGGTGCAGCCCGCGCACGGCGACGACGGCCCGCCCGGCCGAGGACGCCGACAGCGCCGGGTGCTCCGCGTCGCCTGCACGCAGCGAGGCGAGGAACTCCGCCACGTCGGCCTCCGTCACCTCGCTCAGCCGGCCCCTGCCCGTGGCGCCCAACCAGCCGACCCAGCGGGTCAGGTCGCGCCGGTAGGACGCCAGCGTGTTCGCCGCCAGCCCGCGTTCGACGGCGAGGTGGTCGAGGTAGACCTCGACAGCACGGCCGGCGGGGGGTTCGAGGGGGGTGCGGACGCTCAGCGCAGCACCTCGGACAGCTCGGCGACCGGCAGCCCGTGCGCCGCCCCGACGGCGGGGTGAACCACCGAGCCGCCGACGGTGTTCACGCCGAGGGCCAGCGCGGGGTCGGCGCGCACCGCGGCGGCGAGCCCCCGGTCGGCGATCTCCACCGCGTACGGCAGCGTGACGTTCGCCAGCGCGTACGTGGAGGTGTTGGGTACGGCGCCGGGCATGTTCGCGACGCAGTAGAACAGGCACCCGTGGACCTCGAAGACCGGGTCGGAGTGCGTGGTCGGCCGGCTCGACGCGAAGCAGCCGCCCTGGTCGACCGCGATGTCGACGAGCACCGCGCCGGGCTTCATCGCGGCGACCAACTCATCGGATACCAGCGTGGGTGCCTTGGCGCCCGGCACGAGCACGGCACCGATCACCAGGTCGGCGGCGAGCACGGCCCGCTCCACCTCGAAGGTGTTGGAGGTGACGGTCTGCAGGTGGCCGTGGTAGATCCGGTCGACCTCCCGCAGCGGGGCGACGTTCCTGTCGAGCAGCAGGACCTCGGCCTGCATGCCGAGCGCGATGGTGGCGGCGTTGCGACCCGAGACGCCGGCCCCGAGGACGACCACCCGGCCGGCGTGGACCCCCGAGACGCCGCCCAGCAGGACTCCCCGGCCGCCGGCGGCGCGCTCCAGGAAGTGCGCGCCGGCCTGCGGCGCCATCCGGCCGGCGACCTCCGACATCGGCGCGAGCAGCGGCAGCGAGCGGTCCGGCAGCTGCACCGTCTCGTACGCCACGGCGGTCGTCCCGGCCGCCAGCAGGGCATCCGTGCACGCTCGGGAGGCGGCCAGGTGCAGGTAGGTGAACAGCACCTGGCCGCGGCGCATACGGGGATACTCCTCAGGCACCGGCTCCTTGACCTTGAGCACCAGCTCGGCCTCGGCCCACAGGTCGTCGGCGGAGCCGATGATGACGGCACCGGCGGCGATGTACTCCTGGTCCGGGATAGAGGATCCGACGCCGGCGTCCTTCTCGACCTGCACGGTGTGGCCGTGGGCAACGAGTTCCTGCACCCCGGCCGGGGTGATCGCGACGCGGTACTCGTGGTCCTTCATCTCGCGGGGGATGCCTACACGCATGAGCCGCATCTCCTGTAGATGCAGGTCAGAGCGGGCGACAGCGTGAGTGTCGGGAACCCAGAAGAACCCACAGGAACGGCGAATGGCTGACAAACCCTCGACAATTCTTGGGGCGCGCTGCCGACCGCAGGGCTGGACATGCGGCCAGAGTAGGGGTCAGCCGATGGGCTTCGTCCGCAAGCAACAGTCCGTCAGCGGTGTCCCGCGCATGAGGCTCGGCCGACGGGACTACTCCTGCGGCGCCGCAGAGCCAGTACCGTGGGGCCCGACCAAGATCTTCACGCCTGGTGATCTTTTGGTTGCTGGATCGGCAGCGGACACGCCGGCGCGTCTGCTGCGAATCCAGCATCCAGAAGATCAACTGCCGAGGAGCCGCCGCACAAGAGGTGTGATGGGAGCCAGCACGCCGTCCGGTCGAACGGCGTGTTCCGGGATCACACCAAGAACCTGCCACCCTGATCGCGCGTACAACTGCTCGGCTGGGCTGCCGGTCTCAGTGTCGAGCTGCAGCAGCCACCTGCCTTGCCACGATGCCGCCTGCTCGGCCGTGCCAGCCACCTGCCTTGCCACGATGCCGCCTGCTCGGCCGTGCGCATGAGTTGCCTTGCGACTCCCCCGTGGCGCGCCGAACGATGCACGATCAACTTGGCAATCTCCGCCCGGTGTTGCCCGTTCGGCAACCTGGCCGGGTGCAGTTGCACGACGCCGACCGCAGGGCCTGCCTTGGCCAGCCGCGCCACCCAGGTGTCGGCATCGCGCAGCGACTCCCGCCAGAAGTTCTCAGCCTCTTCGAGCCTGACCCCGGCCAGGAAGCCCAGGCAGGCCCCGCCTGCTACGGCATCCACAAGAAGGACTGCAAGATCGGAGACGTCGTCCTCGGCTGCAATCTCGATCAGCACGCCGTCACCATGTCACTCGGACTCTTGGCTGCGCACCCTGTCTTACCTACGGCGTCGTACGTCAGCGCTGCTGGGTCTTGACCCCGTGCTGGACGCCTACGCGCATGATCCGGCCCAGGCCTTTACCCAGACCGTCAGCAGCAGGCGTCGGTGACACAGGGGCCGGGCACAGGACATCCTGGCCGGCGCGTTCGGTGTCCACCGCACCCCGTCAGCGGACATCGAGGGAATCGGCGACAGCCTGCTCCCCTGTCCGGCCCCGAGCCCGGCGCAGGCGTCCGACGGAGACGACGGCAACGACGACCAGCCCGGCCAGCAGGAAGCCCAGGGAGATCGGCCGCTGCACAAAGATGCTCCAGTCCCCCTGCGAGGCAGCGAGCGCCCGGACGAGGTTGGTTTCCAGGATCGGACCCAGGATCAGTCCGAGGACAACCGGCGCCAGGGGAATCCGTGCTGCCAGCAGCAGCGCCGCGAGCAGCCCGGCGGCGAACATCACCCAGACATTGAAGATGTTACTGCCGATGGCGAAGGCACCGATGACGGAGAAGAACGCGACTGCTGTGGCCAGCGCGGCGTGCGGAAGGCGGAGCACCACGGCGAACTGCCGGACGAAGACGATGCCCGCGACCAGCATGAACAGGTTGACGAGCATGAATCCGGTAAAGATCGAGTACACCAGGACGGGTTGCTCCACGAACAACAGCGGCCCCGGACGTAGCCCCTGCAGTGTCAGGGCTCCCAGGAAGACGGCCGCAACGGCGCTGCCGGGGATGCCGAGCGCGAGCGTCGGGATCAGGGAGCCACCGACGTTGGCGTTGTTCGAGGCCTCTGCCGCCATGAGGCCCTCCAATGACCCCTTCCCGTAGAGGTCCTTGCGCTTCGACGCGCGGCGCGCCGCCGCATAGCTGATGAAGGGCGTCGTCTCGGGTCCGACCGCGGGCAGGACACCCAGCCCGACACCGATAGCGGACGAGCGCCCCAGGTTCCATCCGTTGCTCCGCACGTCCCGAAGCGAAGGGAGACGCCGGCCCGGCGCCATGGACACCGACTCCCCCGGGCGGTAGTCAGACCTGGTCAGCGCTGCCAGCCGACCCGCCTCCGTGATGCAGAACACGCCGATGAGGACGGGGACGACCCCCAGGCCGCCTGCCAGCTCGAAGCGGCCGAAGACGTACCGCGCAAAGCCGAACTCAGGGTCCAGACCGACCAGACCCAGCGACATGCCCACGAAGACCCCAGCACAGGAGTGCAGGAGGGAGCCGTCGAGGAGGAAGACGACCACGATCAGCCCGAACAGCACGAGAGCCACATACTCGACAGCGCCGAAGCTCAGCGCGAGCCGTGCCAGCAACGGTGACAAGCTGAAGAGGGCGACCCCGGACAGAAGCCCGCCGATCCCGGAGGCGAAGGCTGCCGTCCCCAGCGCGAGACGGGCCTGCCCGCGCTGCGTCAGCGGGTACCCGTCCCACGTCGCCGGGATGGACGCCGGAGTGCCGGGGATCCGTAACAAGATGGCCGTGATGGCACCGGCGTAGATGGCGCCCGCGTAAACACCCGTGAGCATGATCATCCCCGTGCTGGGATCCAGCACGAAGGTCACCGGAACAAGCAGCGCGACACCCAGCGTGGCGGTGAGACCCGGAATGGCTCCCACCAGCACCCCGAGCAGGACACCGACGACGGCGGCGGCAAGGCTGACCGGTTGCAGGGCCAGCAGGATGCCTTCGAGCAGCGCGCCGTCCACCAGGCTCAGCCCCGCAGCCCGTAGAGGAAGTCGGCGACCAGCCTGTCCGCCACACTCTGCGGCATCGCGATGTTCAGCACCACCTGTAGCAGTGCGAAGATCATCAAGGTGACCGGCACAGTGCCGGCAGCCCAGGCCCAACGGCGCTTGATCCCGAGCAGGGACAACGAAGCAGCCAGTGCCGCGATCGTCGAGCCGAGGAAACCGGCTGCCAGCAACGCGATGGGGTACAGCAGCCAAATACCAAAAAATGCTGACACACGAGCATCGAAAGTCGGCTTCGCCGCAGGTGAGGACTGCGACGGGAGTGACTGACGGTTCTTGAGCGCCGAGAGGGCCAGTAGGACGCTGGCCCCCCCGAGCACGACGAGCGGATGACCCCGCGACGTTTCCGGAAAATCAAGCGTCCTCAGCGTGAGTACGGCCGCCCCGGCTGCCAGGACGAGCCCGGCCACCACCGCAGGAGGGGCATACCGGGCCAGGACGTCCGTCGGATGTCGACCGTGCGCGCGGTCCGGGTCACCCATTCCCCGCTTCCTCCAGCACCTTCGGCAGCTCCTCGAAGACGGAGGCATACAGCTCCCGCGCCTGCTCGATCCCGGCTGGGTCGAGTGGTGCACCGACCTCCTCGAACTGCTTGACCGCGGCGTCGCTCTGCAGGACTTCCAGGAACTGCTGAGCGAGGTACTCCTGGAAGTTGCGATCCATCCCGGCAGGAGCCACGAGCATGCGACCTGCCCCGAAGGTCTTGTCGGGGACGTCGATGTCGACGTCGCTCATGGTGGGGACGTCGGGCAGGGCCGCGTATGCAGTGTTGTCGCTGATCGCGATCGGCACCAGATCACCGCTGTCGATGAATGCCTGTACCTCACCGTAGAAGGCATTCGTGATGTCGATGTCCCCGCTCAGCAGAGCTGTGACACCGGGCTTTCCCCCGTCGAAAGGCACGGTGGTGAACTCGGCGCCCGACTGCTGCGACACCACCTTCGTGAACACGTCGAACGTCGTGTTCGGCACCACTCCGACCCGAAGGTCTCCGGGATTCTCCTTCGCCTGGGCCAGGATCTGCTTGTACTCCATGTCGGCCAGCTCGGAGTCGGCCCGCACAACCTGCACGACCGGCTCGAACGCGATGTAGGCCAGCGGCGCCAGATCGTCTTTGCCGAAGGTGGCATCGCGGAGCGTGATGTCGAAGAACAGGAAGTCCACCGCGATGACGCCCAGCTCGTACCCCTCGGGCTTGGCCTGCTTGGCGAGGTACGTGTGGCCCACCAGCCCGCCGGCGCCCTCGCGGTTGACGACGCGGTACTTGTCGCCGATCACCTCCTCGGCGGCGGCCGCGAGCGCGCGCGCGGTGACGTCCATACCACCGCCGGCCGGGTAGACGACATTCAGCTCCACAGGCCGCTGCGGATATCCTTCGGGGGCCGCGGCAGCCTTCGACGCCTGCCCGCTTCCGTCATCGTCCGCAGATGTTTCGCCGACTTCGGCGCAGCCGGTCGAAAGGAGTACTGCAGACAGCGCCAACGTGCCGAGCCTGAGGAGCATGAGCTTCCTCTTGACGTGCATGGACATGGTTCTCAACCTTTCGTTGGGATGACACCAGCGGACTTAAGATCTGAGATCTCGGTTGCCGTCATCCCGGCAACCGAAGCGAGCACCTCCTCCGTGTGCTGACCCAACGAGGGACCGCGCCGCGGCACCACCGGCGGCCCTGCGCTCACCAGGGGTCCAGGACTGCGGACCTCGCCGAACTCCTCATGCGGGAAGCTCACCGTCCGGTCGGCATATCCCGGCGCGCAGAAGGCTTCGGACACCGTCCGCACGGGAGCGCTGGGCACCCCGTGGGCAGCAAGTCGCTCCAGCCAGTGCGCTGCCGTGCCCGTCGTGAAGACGTCCTGCAGGTCGCTCGTCACCACCTGCCGGTTGCGTAGCCGCTGCGAAAAATCAGCCCGGTCCGGCGCATCCATCCACTCCGGACGACCGACGGCAGCTGCCAGGCGAGGCCAGAACGCCTCTTTGTTCACCATCACCATGATGGGGCGGTCCAGGCAGTCGAACAGCTGTGACGGCACGAGGGATGGGTGCGCGGACTGAGCCAACCTGGGCGTCTCGTAGCCGCGGGTCAGCTGCCATGTCGCCACGTAGTTGAGCAGGCTGGCTGCGGTGTCCTGCAGCGAGACGTCGACATCTCCGCCACGACCCTTCTCGCGCGCCGAAAGCACACCCGCCAGCAGGGACATCGCGCTGGAGATGCCCGCCGCGAAGTCGATGATCGACACGCCCGCCTTGACGGGCGGACCGCCCGGCTCTCCCGCCAGGCTCATGATTCCCGACTCCGCCTGCAGCATGTAGTCGAAGCCCGCGTCGTTCGACCTCGGGCCGTCTCTCCCGAATCCGGTCAGGAAGGCGCACACGATCCGGGGGTTCACGTCGCAAAGCAATTCGTATCCGAGACCGAGCCTGCGTGCGGCATCGCCACGGAGATTGGTCAGCACGGCATCGGCACGTGCCGTCAGGCGGCGAAACGTGTCGGCGCCGAGCGGGTGCGCGAGGTCGAGCGCGACACTCCGCTTGTTTCGGTTGAACGCCTGGAAGAACAGGCTGTCGTCACCCGTGTCCGTCGTGAACGGTGGGACACTCCGCCCATAGTCACCGCCTTCCGGCGGTTCGATCTTGATGACGTCTGCGCCCATGTCGGCGAGATGCAGACCGGCGTAGGGGCCAGCCCCGTACTGGTCCACCGTCAGCACACGGAGCCCGGTCAGCAGAGTCATCGTTCCCGGCCCTGGACCCTGCTCAACGGCACCAGGATGTGGCGACGGAAGACCAGAACCGTCTCGTCCCGTTGATTGTTGGCGCGCGTCTCTACATAGACGATGCCGTTCGCGGCGTCACTGCTGCTGACACGCTTGTCCAGGACCTCGGTCTCGGAGTAGAGCGTGTCGCCGTGATAGGTGGGGGCGAGATGCCGAACCTGCTCGTAGCCCAGGTTGGCTACAGCCATCCCGCTGATGTCGGCGACCGACTGGCCGACCGACACGGACAGAACCAGAACGCCGACCACGAGCTGTTGACCGAATCGCGTCTCAGCTGCGTAGGCGGCGTCGATGTGCAGGGGATGCTGGTTCTGGGTGAGCAGGGAGAACGAGAGGTTGTCATACTCCGTGATCGTCCGTCCCGGCCGGTGGGCATAGATCGCTCCCACCTCGAAGTCCTCGTAGGCACGGCCGTAGCGCTGCTCGATCCGGCTGCTCACGGCTGTCCCCCCTTGAGCAGGGCGCGGGCGATGACGAGGCGCTGGATCTCGCTCGTTCCTTCCCCGATGAGCATCAAAGGTGCGTCGCGGTAGAACCTCTCGACAGCGAACTCCTTGGTGAACCCGAATCCGCCGTGGATCCGCATTGCTGTCAACGCGTTCGAAGCTGCTGTCTCGGAGGCGAAGAGCTTGGCCATCCCTGCCTCCAGGTCGGCGCGCTCACCGCGGTCCATCTTCTCGGCAGCACTCCTGGTGAGCAGCCGCGCGGCGCGAAGGTTCGTGGCCATGTCCGCCAGCTGGTTCTGCACGGTCTGATGCTGCGCAATCGGCTTTCCGAAGGTCTCTCGCTGCTGGGCGTAGGCGAGCGCGTGCTCGAAGGCGGCCCTGGCGACGCCGACAGCACGTGCCGCCACGTTCACCCTGCCGAGCTCGAGGCCGGCCAGAACCTGAGCGAAGCCCTCGCCTTCACGCCCCCCCAACAGCTTCGAGCTGTCGGCGCGGTATCCGTCAAGCACGATCTCGCTGGTCTCCACACCCTTGTAGCCGAGCTTGTCGTGATCTCGCTGCACGTGGTAGCCCTCGCCATGCTCAGCGATGAAGAGGCTGATCCCTTTTCGTGCGGGCTCGGCCGACGGGTCGGTCTTGGCGGCGAGAATCATGCCGCTGCCATGCCTCCCGTTCGTGACCCACAGCTTGCTGCCGTTGACGACGTAGGCGTTCCCGTCACGCACGGCGCTCGTGCGGATCGCTGCAGCATCGCTGCCAGCGTCTGCTTCGGACAGACCCAGTGCGCCGCGGAAGTGGCCACTGGCCATGCGCGGCAAATAGTCCTGTTTCTGCTCAGGGGTCCCGAACCGGCCGATGATGAAAGCCATGATCAGGTGGCTGTTGATGACGCCCGCAAGGCTCATCCAGCCAGCGCAGAGTTCCTCGACGACCTGCGAGTAAGCGAGCGTGGAGACACCTGAACCGCCGTACTCCTCCGAGATGGTCAGGCCGAAGAAGCCAAGGCCCGCCATCTGTTCCACGAGCTCGTGCGGGTACCGATCGGAGCGCTCGTACTCGCTGACGACAGGGACAACTTCTTCCCTGACGAACTCGCGGACCATGCGTACCAGGTCGCCGGCATCCTCCTCGGCAGCCTTACTCATGCCTGACCTTCAGAAACGACGAGGTCGCCGAGAGCGACGACAGCGCGTCGTGCTTCTTGCGTGACGGCGACATAGTCCCGCGGTGCTGAAGCGTCACCGATCACGATGGTGCTGCCCGGATTCGTGGACGCCGTGGCAGCGTAAGGACCGGCGCGCACGACCGTCCCCACTGGGCATATCACCCGCTCACGACCCGAGAAGACATGGACCCCGGTCAGCTCTCCGGCCTCGACGCGCTCGGGCACGACCTGCGTGTGGATGTCGATCTGCTGTTGGTCCAGGCGTCGCAGCAGACCAATCCTGCTCACGAAGGCCACCCGCCGGGCGACAGCTTCGCGCCGCGTCACCAGATGGACCTTCGATCCGGAAGCGGCCAGTGCCGTGGCGATCGCGTAGACCGGCTCCTCCTCCATCTCGTCCACGATGACGATCGGCCCCACGAGCTCAGCCCGGCGCTCCCAGGCTTCCTGAAGCGAGATGGGTGCAGCTCCTGGGAGAGGAGCCACCACGGGCGATCCGCCGGTGGCGTCGATCACCGCGGCGTCCGCCTCCCATGCCCGCTTCCTGTCGCTGTCGACAGCGTCGTCGAGGTAGACCCGGGCCCCCGCGTCCTTGGCCGCTTCCAGCAGCCATTCCGCTGCCGCGCCCATGCGCTCACGGCCCGGCACGGTTGCCTCCCAGGCCAGGCGTCCACCCGCCTGGGAGCCCGCCTCGTGCAACTCGACGTCGTGTCCCAGCGTCGCCGCGACCCGGGCGGCTTCGAGTCCGGCCGGTCCCGCGCCGATCACGTGCACGGAGAGACGGCGCGACTCAGGCAGCTCCGCAAGCGGCGCCGTCACCGACTCGCGGCCCGTCTCCGGCGCGTACATGCAGGCCACCGCACGTCCGGTGTGGATGTAATCCCAGCAGATGTTGCAATACGTACACGGTCGCGGACGCTCCCCGCGTTCAACGCGCACCACGAACTCCGGATCGGCCAGCCATGCCCGCGACATGCCGACGAAGTCCGCCACACCAGTGTCGATCAACCCGCTGGCGGTCTCCACGTCGGGGATCTTCGCCAGTGCCATGGTGGGAATGCCGTCAGCGACCTCCCGGACACCAGCCGAGAGGTGCGCGAAGGGAACGTCGGGAAATGCCATGTCCGGGACGTGGTACTCGAGGCTCGGACTGAAGTTCGCCTGGCTGACGCCGAGGTAGTCAGGCCGCTGCTGCTCGGCCAGCAACGCCACGATCCGCTGAGTCTCGTCGAGATCCAGCCCGTTCGGCACGTACTCGTGGGCAGTGAGCTTCAGCCCGAGGATGAAGTCATTGCCGCACCGGTCACGGATGCCCGCGATGATCTCGATGAGCATCCTGGTCCGGCCGGCGGTGTCGCCGCCGTAGGCGTCGGTTCGCCGGTTGCTGGACGGTGACAAGAACTGCGTGATCAGGTAGCCGTGTGCTCCGTGCAGCTCGATCCCGTCGAAACCGGCCCGCTGCAGGTTCGCGGCCGACTGCACATACCCCCTGACCACCTCCGCGATCTCCGTCGCTGTCACGGCGTGCGGCGTAGAACCGCTGTAGGGGTCGCGTTCGCCGGACGGGGACCAGGGCTGGAGCGAGGGATTCCACAGAGCCTGTCGACCGACGTGCCACAGCTGGCCGACGACCGCTCGGCCGTGCGCGTGCACCGCGTCGGCGATGCGAGCAAAGCCCGCGATCATGCTCTCGTCGTAGGCGAGCGGGACGGTGCCGTTCGGCACCGAGGTGCGATGGACCGACAGGCCCTCCGTCACGACGAGTCCGGCACCGCCTCGGGCGCGTGCCTCGTAGAAGGCGACCTGTGCGTCGGTGACCTGCAGGTTGTGTCCGAGGTTGTTCACCGTCGCGAGGAACGCAACCCTGTTCGACAGGGTCGTGCTGCCAATCTTGATGGGTGTGAGTGCCGAGCGGGACGCCACGTTCCAACCTTTCGTAGACGGAGCACAGCGAGAAGCTGCACCGCTGTCTACGGGCGGGTCGTATGCGCTTGCAAGCGCAGGGCCCACCAGGGAACGGTGTATCCGGCGTGTCGCACGTCCGGGCTGCGCCAGTAAACGCGTCGCGCCTTGTCGCGTCAAGCAGCAGAGAAAGCCCGGGCCGTGCTACTCGCTGGCCGAACTATTGGCTGTCGCTGACGCCCCGCCCGCCGTGGGAGTACCGGCGACACAGGTCCCTGTAGGCGCCGACGATGGCCTTCTGGCCGTTGCCGATGTAGTTCTCCTCGATCGTGCGCACGAAGTCCTCGTCGTCCCCGGCGCTGCCGAGTGTCCGCCCCTGCAGATTCTCCCTCACGAACTCGTCGGCCACCCTGGTGGCAAGCGACGTAGAAACATCAACGACAAGACTCGTCCGTCTCTCGACCTTCACGATGATCGTGAGGTGCCGGTGCAGGACGCCAGCGCCGGTCGTCTGCGGTAGCTGTGCATACCCTGCCACGATGACGTGAGGCAACAAGGTCATCACGTGATCCTAAGTCCCTGTGCGAGGATGCTGCAGCGCACGGCTGCCCGCCCCGGCGGCATCCACAGTGCGAGGGCGCCGACCTCGTGCACGGGTGCGGGTTCGCCCACCGGGCAGGAGCCGCCGCATGAGGTGGTATGCCGAGACCGGGCCCCTGCGCATCCGTCAGCTGCTCACCGACGCCGCCCTCGCACTGTGGCTCCTGGTGTGGGTCCGGGCAGGGATGCTGGTGTACGACGCGGTGCGCCGGCTGGCTGCCCCGGGCCGCGAGCTCGAGGAGGCAGGCGGCGGACTGTCAGCCGGGCTGGGACGGGCGGCCGAGCGGGCCGACGACGTTCCGGTCGTGGGCGGCGGCCTGCGCGCGCCGCTGGACGTGGCGGCCGGCGCCGGGGACGCCGGCGCCCGCGCCGGTGTGGCGCAGCAGGAGGCGGTCGGCACCCTGGCCCTGGTGCTGGCGCTGCTGCTGGCCGGGATCCCGATCGCGTGGGCGCTGCAGCGGTGGCTGCCGCAGCGGCTCGGCTGGGCGCGGCAGGCGGGCGCTGCCGCCGGGCTGCGGAACGACGTCGAGCTGTTCGCGCTGCGCGCGGCGGTGCATCGGCCGCTGTCCGAGCTGGCCCGGCTGGGGCCGGACCCGGTCGGGCGCTGGCGGCGCGGCGAGCCGGGGGCGGCCGAGGCGCTGGCCGCGCTGGAGCTGCGGGCGCGGGGCCTGCGCGCCTGAGACCTGCGCGCCCCCGGCTCAGGCGCGCCCCCGGCTCAGGCGCCGGTCTTGCGCGACGGCCACGGCGCGTCGGACGGCCGCAGCCCGGTGAAGCCGTCCCGCGCCGCCCGATCGGCCGCGAGCAGCCCGACGGCGGCCATGCCGTTCTCGAGCTCCCCGGCCATCACACGCTGGACCGCCACCGGCAGGTCGAGCCAGCAGGAGGTCATGTCGGCCTCCTCGTGCTCCTGCACGTCGCGGTCGACCACGCGCAGGTCGCGGGCCAGGAAGACCCGGATCGCCTCGTCGGTCATCCCGGAGCTGGTCAGCGTGTCGACCAGCACGTGCCAGGTGTCGGCGGCGTAGCCGGCCTCCTCGGCCAGCTCACGCTTGGCCGTCTCCAGCGCCGGCTCCCCCTCGACGTCCAGCAGCCCTGCCGGCAGCTCGTCGAGCCGGCGGCGGACCGGGTGCCGATACTGGTTGACCAGCAGCACCCGCCCGGTCCCGTCGAGTGCGACGACCCCGACGGCGCCGGGATGCTCGACGACATCGCGCGGAGAGGTCGTGTCTCCCGGCATCTTCACGACGTCCTTGCGGACCGAGATGATCCGCCCGCGGTACCTCGTCTCCGAGGACACGACGTCGTAGTCGTGCTCACGGTCCTGGTCCTGATCAACAGCGGGGCGACGTCCTGGCATGGCCGCAGTCTGCCCGCCGTCGGTCCCGGCGAGACGTTCGGTACCGGTCGTCGTGGGGTAGCGGCAGGCCATGCGACTGAGCCACATACCCCTCCGCCTCGCCACCGGCGCCTTCATCCTCAACGCCGGTCTCGCCAAGCGCCACCTGGACGCGGACAGCGCCGCAGGCATGCAGAGCATGGCCGCGGGGGCCTTCCCGCAGGCCCCCTCGCTGGCGAAGATGCCCCCCGAGCAGTTCGGCAAGACACTCTCCACCACCGAAATCGCCCTCGGTGCGGTGCTGCTGACACCGTTCGTGTCGCCGCTGGTGGCCGGGGCCGCGCTCACGGCCTTCAGCGCCGGACTGCTCCAGATGTACCGCAGCACGCCCGGCCTCACCGAGTCCGACGGGGTCCGACCCACGCAGGCCGGCACGCCGATCGCCAAGGACGTGTGGATGCTCGGCGTGGGCCTCGCGCTGGTCGCCGACGGGCTGATCGACGGCACGAAGGATGCCGCGAAGAACACCAGGAAGTCGGTGAAGAAGAGCGCCAAGAAGGCCCGGAAGGCGCTGCCGGTCGGCTGACCCGGCACGCCCGGTCAGAGCGGCAGCATGCGCCCCTCGGCGTTCTTCACCGACGCCGCGACGAACGCCGAGAACAGCGGGTGCGCGCGGGTCGGTCGCGACCGGAACTCCGGGTGTGCCTGTGTCCCGACGAAGAACGGGTGCACCTCCGCGGGGAGTTCGGCGATCTCGACCAGCCTGCCGTCGGGCGAGGTCCCGGAGAACACCAGCCCCGCTGCCTCGAGCTGCGGGCGGTAGGCGTTGTTGACCTCGTACCGGTGCCGGTGCCGCTCGGTCGCCGGGTCGTCCCCGTACGCCCGCGCGGCCACCGAACCCTTCTTCAGCGCCGTCGGCCACAGGCCCAGCCGCATCGTGCCGCCCATGTCCCGCTCGCCGGCCACGACGTCCTGCTGGTCGGCCATCGTCGCGATGACGGGATCGGGCGTGATCGGGTCGAACTCCGCGGAGTCGGCCTTCTCGATCCCGGCCAGGTCACGGGCCACCTCGATCACCATGCATTGCAGGCCCAGACACAGCCCCAGCGTGGGGATCGACCGCTCGCGGGCGTACCGGATCGCCCCCAGTTTGCCCTCGATGCCGCGCACTCCGAAGCCGCCCGGGATCAGCACCCCGTCGACGCCCTCGAGCGCCCGCACCACACCCTGCGGGGTCTCGCAGTCGGCCGAGGCCACCCAGCGGATCTCCACCCCCGCGTCATTGGCGAAGCCGCCCGCGCGCAGCGCCTCGGTGACCGAGAGGTAGGCGTCCGGCAGGTCGACGTACTTGCCGACCAGCGCGACCGTCACCTGCTTCGCCGGCCTGTGCACCCGCTGCAGCAGCCGGTCCCAGTCGGTCCAGTCGACGTCGCGGAAGGACAGCCCGAGCCGGCGCACCACGTAGGCGTCCAGCCCCTCGGCGTGCAGCACCCGCGGGATGTCGTAGATCGAGGGCGCGTCGACGGCGGAGACGACCGCCTCCTGTTCGACGTCGCACATGTTGGCGACCTTGCGCTTGATCGAATCGTTGATCGGCCGGTCGGAGCGGCAGACGATGGCGTCCGGGGTGATGCCGATGGTGCGCAGCGCCTGCACTGAGTGCTGGGTCGGCTTGGTCTTCAACTCCCCGCTGGGGCCGATGTAGGGAATCAGGCTGACGTGCAGGAAGAAGCAGCGGTCGCGGCCGACCTCCTGGCGGACCTGCCGGGCCGCCTCCAGGAACGGCAGCGACTCGATGTCCCCGACGGTGCCGCCCACCTCGGTGATGACGACGTCGACGTCCGGCCCGCCGAGCGCGAGGACGCGCTCCTTGATCTCGTTGGTGATGTGCGGGATCACCTGCACGGTGTCGCCGAGGTACTCCCCGCGCCGCTCCTTGGCGATCACCGCGCTGTAGACCTGCCCGGTCGTGACATTCGCGCTGCCGTGCAGGCTCTCGTCGAGGAACCGCTCGTAATGGCCGACGTCGAGGTCGGTCTCGGCGCCGTCGTCGGTCACGAAGACCTCGCCGTGCTGGAAGGGGTTCATCGTGCCGGGATCGACGTTGAGATACGGGTCCAGCTTCTGCATCGTGACCCTGAGCCCGCGCGCCTTCAGCAGACGGCCCAGGCTGGAGGCGGTGAGCCCCTTGCCGAGCGAGCTGGCGACGCCGCCGGTCACGAACAGGTGGCTCGTACGCGGCACTGTCGCTCCCCGTGCTCGGAGCGGACCGGCCGGTCCGCTGCACGGAGGTTCAGGCTAGCAGCGAGGGCGGGACTTCCGGCGCGCGACGCGCGCGCAGCACGACGGCGGCGGTGGCGGGCGCGGCGACCGCCAGCGCCAGTGCCACCACCGCGGCGCCACTGTCGTTGACGGCGAAGCCGACCGCACCGGCCAGACCGGTCGCCAGCAGACCGGCCCGCCAGCCTGGCGCCCGCCGAAAGACGTGCTCCAGGGCAGCGGGAGGGCGTACGAGGAGGTAGACCGCGGCGGCGACGGCCAGCGGCAGCAGGGCGGTCACCGGGCTGGCGAACAGTAGCCCGAGGACTGCCTCGGCCTTACGGCGCAGCAACGTGCCCGCCGTCCCCTCCGCTACGTCCTGCACGAAGCGCCCGAGGTGTGTCCGCTCAGCAGGACGTCGTGACCAGTCGACCAGCGCGAAGGCGGTGATGACGGCGACCCCCGCGAGACCGGCCAGCGCCAGTCGCAGCAGCGTGACGCGCCGGCCGGCCAGCAGCATCGCCAGCAGGACGAAGGCTGGCACCAGCGCGAGGACGCCGCCGACGTCGCTTCCCCACGGCGCTGCGCCGTCGACGGCCACGGTGACGACGCCGACCGCGGCGACCGTGCGCGCGCGGCGGGTCAGCGCGGCGGTGGCGAGCAGCACGGAGGCGGCCAGCACGCCGAAGGCGACGTTGCCGATGCCGGCGAAGCGGCCGGCCACCAGCGGGCTGTAGCCGGCCACGCTGGACATCTGCAGGTGCGCGCCGGTCACCAGGTCGAGCAGCAGGACGGCGGCGGTGAAGCCGCACACCAGGCCCACCGGACGCAGCAGCCGCCGCCCGCCCGTCGCCATCGACAGGGCGACGACAGCCGCGGCCAACGCGACGACGACCACCAGCAGGGTGGGCAGCGGTGCGGGCGAGCGCCACCACGGCACCAGGTTCGCCAGATAGGACGCACCCAGTGCGGCGACGCCGCCCAGCGCGATCAGCTCGGCCAGGTGCGGCCACCGCCGCCACAGGGCCAGCAGGATCAGGACCAGCTGGGCGGCGAGCAGCGTCACGAAGAACGGCACGGTCACCGCCTTGTGCACCTCGGCCTGCAGCGCGACACCGGCCAGCGCCGAGGGCGAGGGGGCCGGGCCGGCCGAGCGCCACGGCTGCCCGGTCATCGAGGCGGGGGCCGGCACCCCGACCAGCTCCAGGACCGTCGGCGCGACGTCGACGAGCTGGACGTAGGGCGCCCGCCGCGTCGACGGCGAGCGCAGCGCGCCCGGCGCGAAGGACGGGCCGTGCGCGAGGGCGACGTGCAACCCCGCGGTCCGGTCGCCGGGCGCCTCCGACAGCCCGACGACGAGCAGTGTTGCTGCCTCCGGCACGAGCGCGGCCACGGCGCGGTCGGCCACCCGTGCGCTCGCGGCACGTCCGTCCCCCTCCCCACTCACGGCCGGCGCCGCCCGCAGCCGGACCAGGCAGGGCTCGACGCGCCCGGCGTCGGCACCGCCCCGGTTGCCCGTCGCCAGCGCGGGGCCGCGTCCCTGCGTCTGCACGCAGCGGCCGGGGCCACCGCCGGAGTTCTCCAGCGCACGGGCGAGGGCACCGGGCTCTGTCCCCTCGCGCTCCGCGGCGCCGGCCGCCACCTGCGTCCCAGCGCCCGGCAGATCCGCACCGCAGGGGTCACGCCGGACGCCGACCGCCTCGGCGCGGTTGCCCGCGCCGAGGGTCAACCATCCGTCGGCGGGGCAGCTGACGGCCGGCACCGCCTTCACCGACAGCGCGCCGACGGCGCTCTCGCCCGCCAGCCGCTGCAGTGTGGGGGTCGCCGCCCCCACGTCGCTCCAGCGCAGTCCCGGAACACCGACGACCACCACGGGAGCGCAGTCCGGCAGGCAGAGCAGCGACGCCGACGCCGGTGCGGCCGGCCCGAGCCAGGCCGCCAGCAGGAGCCCGAGCAGCAGCAGGCGCCGGGCCGTGCCGCATCCGCCGCCGGCCGGCCGGCTCACGAGAGCAACTCCGTGTAGACCCCCGCTACCTGGGCCACGGTGTCGGCCTCGTCCGGCCAGCCGGCCGCGACGGCCCGCCCCCGCGCCGCCACCGCCGCCGCCTCCGCCGGATCGTCGAGCAGCCGGCGTACCGCCGCGGCCAGCGCGGCCGGATCCCGGGGCGGGACCAGCAGCGCGCCGTTCCCGACCAGATCCGGCACCCCACCGACCGCGCTGGCGACCAGAGGCCGGCCGGCCCGCAACGCCTCCTGTGCGGTGAGCGAGCGGGCCTCCCACACCGACGGCAGCACCACCACGTCCGCCGCCGCCAGCAGATCGGCGACGTCGTCCCGCCGCCCCAGCCAGCGCACCGACGGTGCCGCCCGCTCCAGCTCGGCGCGCAGCGGCCCGTCCCCGGCGACCGCGACGACCGCATCCGGCCAGGCCGGCAGCGCCGTGACGAGCGTGTCGTAACCCTTCTGCGGGTGCAGCCGTCCGACGGCGAGCACCAGCGGATGCCCGAGCCCAGGATCGACACCGCTCGGCAGCAGCGGCGGCGCGGAGACCGGCGCGAGCCGCACGTCGCGGGCGCCCACCTCGCGAGCCCGGGCCGCCAGGTCGGCCCACGCGGCGAGCAGCACGTCTGCCCGCCGGGCGACCAGATGCTCGAGTACTGCGGCTGTCCGGCCGGTGACCTGGTTGTGCAGCGTCACGACGAGCGGCCGCGGCGACACCGCCGAGAGCGCGCCGGCCCGCAGCCCGTGCGCGTGCACGAGATCGGACCTGCGCGCCAGGGAACGCAACCGCGCCGCCGCCGCCACATCCCGCACCGGACGCGGGCCGGTCCCGATGTCCACCACCTCGTGCGATGGCAGGTCGAACAGCTCACCGCTGGACGCCGGCCCGGCCACCGTCACCCGGTACCCCCGGGCCACCAGCCCGGCCGCCAGCGACGCGACGTGCCGGCCGACGCCGCCGGTGCTCGTGGCCAGCACCAGCAGCACCCGCACGTCAGCCACCTCGCACGGCCCGCAGCCCGGGGGCATCGAGCAGCCGGACGACGGCGAGGAAGACGCCGGCGACGACTCCCGCGGCGAGCAGCGCGCCGAGCAGGTCGCGCAGCACCCCCCCGGCCGGCAGGTCGAGCAGCCCGGTGCCGCCCAGCGCCACGGCGCCGGCCACGATGCCGACCAGCGCCGAGCGACCGGCGCCGGCCAGCGCCGTAGGGCCGGCGGCCCGCTGCAGGCCCACCAGCAACAGGACCCCCGCCACGCTCACGCCGATGGTGTTGCCCACCCCCAGGAGCACCACCCGGTCGACCTCCGGCAACGCGCGCACGAGCAGCACGTCGGCGGCCGCCACCGCCAGCCAGCCACTGACGGTGGCGGCCCCGGACGTGCGAGCGTCCCCCCGCGCGTAGAGCGCACGCCCGAGCAGGGCCAGCAGCCCGTAGCCGACCAGTCCCGGCGCGAAGGCCAGCGTCGCGCGGGCCAGGACCTCGCTGCTCTCCACCCCCGGCGCACCCTGCACGAGCAGCCGGGCGACCGGCCGGGCCACCGCCGCGAGCACCGCCGCCGACAGCGTCATCGCGAGCAGCACCACGCGCAGCGACCGCCGGGCGACCGCCGCGTACTCCTGCTCCTGGCCGGCGGAGGCACTGGCCGACAGCGCCGGGAACGCGCTGGTGGCGACGGGGACGGCCAGCACCGCCCACGGGAGCAGGAACAGCGCGGTCGCCACCGCGAACACGACGACGGAGCCGGGCGAGCCGCCCAGCGCGAGCCGCAGCGCGACGACCAGTGCGAGCTGCTGGGCGGCCAGGCCGGCGACCCCCGCGCCGGCCAGCCGGCGGACCCGGGCAGCCACGCCGGGTGGGAAGGCGAAGGTCGGCCGCAGCCGCAGGTCGCAGCGGCGCAGCGGCACGAGCAGGCTGAGCGCCAGCACCGCGACGCCGAGCGTCGTGCCGACCGACAGCACGAGTTCCTGCCCGCGCGGCAGCGCGGCGACGTCCTCGACCGGACCGCGCGCGGCGTAGGCCAGGTAGGCCATGACCACGACGAGGCTGGACAGCAGCGGCGCGAGCGCCGGGCCGAGAAAGCGCCGATGTGCCTGCAGCACGCCGGTCAGCACGACGCCGATGCCGTACAGGACGACCTGCGGCATGAACACCACCAGCATCCGGCTGCCGCTGCCGACCGCAGCCGCGCAGGCCGGGTCGGGACCCAGCAGCGCCCGCACGATCTGCGGCGCCGCCAGCGCACCCAGCAGCGCGACCGGCACGAGCAGCGCGACCGTCCAGGACAGCAACGCACTGGCCGTACGCGATGCCGCCGCGTGGTCTCCGGACGCGACGGCGCCCGCCAGCACCGGCACGACGACAGAGGCGAGGGCCCCGCCGGCGACGACCTCGAAGACGACGTTCGGCACGGCGTTGACCGCGGAGTAGACGTCGCCGACGCAGGAGGTGCCCAGGGTGCGGGACAGCACCGCCGTGCGCCCGAAGCCGACCACGCGGGCGGCGACGGTGACCAGGGCGATGCCGGCGGCCGCCCCCAACAGTCCCCTGGCCAGCGGCCTCACGGCAGCCGACCGGCCCGATCGACCCAACGCAGCGGCGCGACGGCGTCGATGACCCGGCTGAACGACACGATCTCGCTCGCGGCAGTCAGCCCCACGAGGACGGCGAGGGCGGCGCGGCGCCGCTCCGGGTGCCGCTGCAGCAGCGCCAGACCCAGGACGGCGCCGAGCGCGTTGGCGCCGGCGTCACCCAGCATCGCGCGCTCGTGCAGGTCGTCGGTCAGCAGGGCGGCGGTCGCGGCGGCGGGGCCGGGCTGGCCGAGCAGCAGCGCCGCGACGCCGCCGGCCTTCAGCGCCCGGCCGGGCCGCAGGTCGAGCAGGTTCACCAGGTTCGCGCTGCCGGCCACCACGGCGCCGCCCAGCAGCAGGTCGACGGGACGGGTGCGTCCCAGCAGCCGGGTCGCCAGGAGGCCGACCGCGCTGATCCCGACGACCTTCACCGCCCCCCCGGTGAGCCGGCCGGCGCGGAGCGCGGCGGCATGCCCGCGCAGCCCCCTGTCCTGGGGGCAGCGGCTGCCGGTGGCGTCGTCGTAACCGCCGACGGCTCCGGCGCCGACAGCCGCCACGACCGCGGCGGCGCGCGGCAGGTCGGTGGAGGCCGCGAGCGCGGCCACCAGGGCCGGGCCGGACAGCAAGGACAGCGGCCGGCCGCGGTGGTTGACCCGCTCCCAGCGCTGCGCGCCGCCGGGCGGCCGGGCGGTCAGGGTCATCCAGACGACCCGGGCGGTCATGGCTCCGACGGCGGCGGCTCGCGCGCCCGCCGCGGGGCTCACCGGGGCCGGTCGGTCACGACGTCGCCGCAGCCGGCAGTGGTGCGGACGCACCCGGCCCAGCGCCGTACTGCCCCACGCCCTTCTCGACCTGCTCGGCCACCGCCAGGACCACCGCGATCCGGCCGGGGCCCCGGTCGGCGTTGTCGACGGAGGACACGCCGCGGGCCAGCGTCGAGGAGGTGCGCAGCGCGCGGATCAGCCCGCCGTCCACCGCGGACTGCGCCGGACCGGCAAGGACGGCCCCGCGCGAGCGGGTGTCGAAGGCGGCGGCGACGGTCAGCAGCGCCTCGAGCTGCTGCTGCTCCGCGGTCCCCGGCTCCCGACCCAGGCCGGGCGAGGCGAGCAGCACGACGACCGTGGCGGAGGCGATCGTGTCCTTGGTGTCCGGATCCGCACTGAAACCGATCAGGCCGGCCTCCTGGAAGGCGGACACCACGGCCTGCGCCTCACCCCGGTCGACCGGGTCCTGGCGTCCGTGGGTCAGCGCCGCGGCGAGCTCGGCGGCGGCCCGCTCCACCGGGTCTCCGTCCGGCAGCTCGACACCGGCCGGCAGCACCTGCGCGACGAGGTCCTCGAGCAGCCGGCGCTGCTGAGGGTCCGCCAGCGTCGGCCGCACCTCCACGGAACCGGTGACGGTGGCGCCGGCGTCGCTCAGCAGCGGGCGCAGCCGCTCGGCCAGATCGGTGGGGGTCTGCGGCGTCGTCACGAAGAGCACGCGCTGGTCCTCCAGCGCACCGTCCACGAGCTGCGGGCCGAAGGCGGTGGCGAACGCGTCGGCGGCCGTGAGCTCCCCCTGCAGCCCACGCAGATCGGCCTCGAGCGCCCGCTTGTCCGACGTCAACCGGCTGATGTTGTCGTTCAGCTTGTCCTGGATCGGGCCGTTGAGCGCCGCGGTTCCCACGACGATCCCGACGGCCAGGGCCAGGAACACCGCGATGATCGACACCAGGTGGTAGCGGAAGTCGACCATCTAGAACAGCCCCTGGATCCAGAAGACGAAGCTGGCCCAGACATCGGTGAGCAGGCTGCCGTAGGCCTGACCCGCAGCGGACACCGACACCGCCGCGGCCATGGCGACCAGCGTCGCCAACACCAGCAGCACCAGCGACCAGCCCGAGATGCGCTGGCGGTAGAGCCGGCTCACGCCCTTGGCGTCCACCAGCTTGCCACCGACCCGCAGCCGGGTGAGGAACGTCGAGGCCATCCCCTGCCGGCCCTTGTCCAGGAACTCCACCAGCGTCGCGTGCGTCCCCACCGCGACGATCAGCGACGCACCCGCCTCGTCGGCCAGCAGCATCGCGACGTCTTCGCTGGTGCCGGCGGCCGGGAAGACGATCGCCTGCACGCCGAGGTCCTGCACCCGCTGCAGTCCGGGGGCGTCCCCGTCTGCGTAGGCGTGCACGACGACCTCGGCGCCGCCGCGCAGCACCTCGTCGGAGACCGAGTCCATGTCCCCGACGATCAGGTCGGGGGTGTAGCCGTCCTCGACGAGCGCGTCCGCGCCACCGTCCACGCCGATCAGGATCGGACGGTACTCCCGGATGTAGGGCCGCAGCGCCCGCAGGTCCTCGCGGTAGTCGTAGCCGCGGACGACGATCAGCGCGTGCCGGCCCTCCAGCTTCGTGCGGATCTCCGGGACCCCGACGCCGTCCAGGAGCAGGTCACGCTCCTTGAGCAGGTACTCCATGGTGTTCGCGGCGAAGGCCTCGAGCTGGGTGGCCAAGCCCGCGCGGGCCTCGGCCGCGGCGGCCCCGATCGACTCGGCGTCCTGCGGCGTGCCGGTGGCCAGCACCCGCTCGCGATGGTCGTAGAGCGTGTCGCCGTCGAGCCGGACGACGTCACCCTCGCGCAGCTCGCCGAAGACGGTGTCCCCTACGCGGTCGAGCAGCGGGATCCCGGCCGCGAGCAGGATCTCCGGCCCGAGGTTCGGGTAACGCCCGCTGGTGCTCGGGGCCGCGTTGACGACGGCCGCCACCTTGGCGTTGACCAGCGCGTCGGCGCTGACCCGGTCGATGTCGACATGGTCCACGACGGCGATCTCGCCCGGCCGCAACCGCCTGGTGAGGTTCTTGGTACGGCGGTCGAGCCGGGCGACGCCGACGGTGCCGGGCAGCCGTTCGGCATTCCGGCTGCGTCGCAGTGTCACCAGCCTCATCGCCGTCGAGTCTGCCAGAGCAGCCCTGTCCGGCTCGACAGGCGCGCGGGCGGAACCGCCGCGGGTCAGGCCTGCCCGGCGCGCTCCTGTGCCGCCGCCACGAGCAGCTCCTCGGCGTGGCCGCGGGCCAGCCCCGTATCGGCGCCGGCCAGCATCCGGGACAGCTCCGCCACCCGTTCCGCGTCGTCGAGCGGCACCACACCGCTGCGCGTCACCGAACCGTCGCTGTCCTTGACCACCTGCAGGTGTCGGTCGGCGAAGGCGGCGACCTGCGGTAGGTGGGTCACGACGAGGACCTGGTGCTCCCGGGCCAGCCGGGCCAGCCGGCGCCCGACCTCGACGGCCGCACGGCCCCCGACGCCCGCGTCCACCTCGTCGAAGACCATGAGTGGTACGGGGTCGGACCCGGCGAAGACGACCTCGACCGCCAGCATCACGCGGGAGAGCTCACCCCCCGACGCGCCCTTCTGCAGCGCCCGCGCGGGGGCGCCGGGATGCGGCTCGAGCAGCAGCTCGACCTCGTCCACGCCGTCGGCGGTGGCGGCCAGCCGGTGCCCCCCGACGGGCAGCCCGTCGGGCTCCTCGCGCTGCGTCACCTGCGCGGTGACCCGGGCCTGCGGCATGGCCAGCTCCGCCAGCTCGGTGCTGACCGCGGTGCCGAACCGGGTGGCCGCGGCGACGCGGGCGGCGCTGAGCTCCGCCGCCAGCGGACCGAGGGACCTCTCGAGGGCGGTGTCCTGCTCCTCGAGCGCGGCGACCCGATCGTCCGTCCGGTCCAGCTCGAGCAGCCGGTCCGAGGCGCGGGCGGCCCAGGCCAGCACACCGTCCAGGTCGGCGGCGCCGTGCCGGCGCACCAGGGCGGTCAGGACGGCGAGCCGCTCCTGCGCGACCGACAGCCGCACCGGGTCGGCGTCGACGGAGGCGAGGTAGGAGGACAGCTCCAGCGCCACGTCGCTCACCAGGTGCCCGAGCTCGCCCAGCCGGGCGGCCAGCGCGGCGAGGTCGGGATCGTGCCCCGGCGCCGTCTCGAGCGCCCGCCGGGCGGCGGTCACCAGCGCGAGCGCATCGCCCGCGTCAGGGGCCGACTCGTCGCCGGTGAGCGCCTGCGAGGCGCCGGCCGCGGCGGCGCGCAGATCGTCGGCGTTGGCCAGCCGCTCGATCTCAGCGACGAGCGCGGTGTCCTCGCCCGGCGCGGGTGCGGCCGCCTCGACCTCCGCCAGCCCGAGCCGCAGCAGCTCGGCCTCGCGTGCCCGCTCGGCGGCCTCGGCCCGCAGCTGCTCGAGCGTCGCGCGGACGTCACGCCACTGCGCCCAGGAGGCTGCGAAACGCTCCCGCAGCGACACCACCGGCGCGCCCGCGTAGCGGTCCAGCGCCGCGCGCTGCTGAGCCGGCTTGAGCAGGCGCTGCTGGTCGCTCTGCCCGTGCAGCGCCAGCACGCTCTCGCCCAGCTCGCCCAGGACGCCCACCGGCACACTGCGGCCACCGAGATGGGCCCGGGAGCGGCCATCCGCGCCGACGCTGCGGCTGACCAGCAGGGCATCGTCATCGAGCTCGGCACCGGCGTCGGCGGCCCGCGAGAGGGCGGCAGAGCCGACCGGCAGCACCAGCCGGCCCTCGACCAGCGCCCGCTCGGCGCCGGGACGGATGCGGCCGGCGTCGGAACGACCGCCGAACAGCAGGCTCAGCCCCTGGACCACCATCGTCTTGCCGGCGCCGGTCTCCCCGGTCACCACCGTCAGCCCCGGCCCGAGTTGCAGGACGGCGTCGTCGATGACACCGAGACCGCGGATCCGCATCTCCTCCAACACGCCCCGCAGACTAGGTCGCGCGGCGGACGTTCTCCCGTACGCCGCGCCAACCCTCCACCGGCAGCGCGAACTTGCGGACCAGCGTGTCGGTGAAGGGCATGCCGGGGGCGCGCGCGAGCAGCACCGGGTCGCTCCCCCGGCGGATCTCGACGCGCGCACCGTGCGGCAGGTCCCGTGTGCGCCGGCCGTCACAGGCCATGCCGGCGGTCGTCCCCGTCGGCAGGACGTTGAGGGCGATCACCGAGGACGGCGCCACGACCAGCGGCCGGGCGAACAGCGCATGGGCACTGATCGGCACCACGAGCAGCGCCTCGACCGTCGGCCAGACGACCGGGCCGCCACCGGAGAAGGCGTAGGCCGTCGAGCCGGTCGGCGTGGCGGCCACCACCCCGTCGCAGCCCCAGCGCGACAGCGGCCGGCCGTCGATCTCGACGAGCAGCTCGAGCATCCGCTCGCGAGCTGCCTTCTCGACGCTGCACTCGTTGAGCGCCCAGCCGGTGTCGACGAGCTCGCCGTCGAGGACGACGTCCACGTCGAGGGTCATCCGCTCCTCGATCTCCACGTCCCGGTCCAGGATCCGGTCGATCGTCACGTCCAGGTCGGCGGACTCGGCCTCGGCCAGGAAGCCGATGCGCCCCAGGTTCACCCCGAGCAGCGGTACGGCGGCCGCCCGGGCCAGCTCGGCCGCGCGCAGGATCGTCCCGTCACCGCCGAGGACCAGCACCAGCTCGGCACCGTCGGCAGAGCCCGGACCGCCGTCGCAGTGCTGGATGCCGGTCAGGCCGATGTCGGCGGCCTCCTGCGCCAGCACCCGCACCTCGATGCCGGCGTCCTGCAGCCGACGGGCGGCGTGCCGCGCGGTCTCGGCGATGTCGCGGCGGCCGGTGTGGGTCAGCAGCAGGATGGACCGGGTCACGGCGGACACCTTGTCACCGCCGGGCCGCGGCAGCTGCACCGGGACGGTGCCGAACCGCCTGCACCGGCGCAGGCAGTTCGCCGGCCGCGCTCACTGTGGACCTGCCGCCACGGCAGCGGCGAGCAGGTCCTCGTCCAGCGGCGGTGCCGAGGCCGTCAGCCACAGGAAGTACTCGACGTTGCCGCTCGGGCCGGGCAACGGACTGGCCGTGACGGCCCGCACGCCGAGGCCCAGCGCGGCCGCTGACCGGGCCACCCCGCGTACCGCCGCGGCGCGCAGCGCCGGGTCGCGCACCACCCCACCGGCCGGCAGCCCCTCTCTGCCCACCTCGAACTGCGGCTTGACCATCGGCAGCAGGTCGGCGGCGGGCGTGCAGCAGCGCACGAGCGCCGGCAGGACCAGCCCGAGCGGGATGAACGACAGGTCCGCGACGACCAGGTCGACCGGGTCGCCGATCTGCTCGGGTTCGAGCGCCCGCACGTTCGTACGGTCGAGCACCGTCACCCGCTCGTCGGTCTGCAGCGACCAGGCCAGCTGCCCGTAGCCGACGTCGGCCGCCACCACGTGGGCGGCGCCGCGACGGAGCAGGACGTCGGTGAAGCCACCGGTGCTCGCCCCGGCGTCCAGCACCCGCTTTCCGGCCGGGTGGTAGCCGAAGGTGTCCAGCGCGCCGGCCAGCTTGTGCCCGCCCCGCGAGACGTACGACGGGCCGGCGGGCTGCTCGACGAGCAGCGCGGTCGCCGGCTCGACGGCGGTCGCCGACTTGGTGGCGGTCGTGCCGCCGACCTTCACCAGTCCCGCGGCGACGAGTTCGGCGGCCTGCTCACGGCTGCGGGCCAGGCCGCGGCGGACGAGCTCGGCGTCGAGCCGGGCGCGGCGGGCCAGTTCAGGCCTCGTCGAGGGTTGCGAGCGCGTCCTGCAGCAGCCGGTGCGCTTCGTCGAACACCTCGACATGCTCGCTGACGGGCCTTCCGCCGAGCGCTTCGAGGCGGCTCAGCGCTGTCGCCACGCCGGCCGGCACCTCGTTCACCTCTCGGCCTTGCTGGTCGTCCACGTCGCGGCCCCCTGTCCTCGAGGAGCCGGACGCTACCGCGGGACTCAGCGCAGAGCCGGCAGTAGCGTGGAACGTCCGCGCCCCGGGAAAGGCGCACGGGTCGGCGGACGGGAGGCTGGGCTTGGCAACGCTGCAGGAGTGCGTGCTGGCCCTGCAGGGGCTCGCCGAGCGTCTCGCCGCCATCGACCCGGACGTGCGTGCCCGCCACGTCGTCCAGCGCACGCTCGCCTGCCGGGTGCCCGACCTGGACGTGGTATTCCTTGCCACCCTCGACGACGACGGCATCAGCCGGCTTCGCTGCCGCGACGGCGCGGACACCGAAGGTGCCCAGGTGCGCCTGGTCGCCGACAGCGACGACCTGGTGGCCCTGGTCGAGGGCGAGCTGTCCGCGCCGGCGGCCTGGGCGACGGGCCGGCTCAAGGTGCAGGCCAGCCCGCTGGACCTGCTCAAGCTCCGCGCGCTGCTCTGACCCGCCGCGCCACGGCTGGCCTGCGGCAACCGAACCCCCGATACCGGCCGCTCGTCACCCGAGAGCCACCGGCAGACCCTGGTCGGCGCAGCTCCAGGCCAGCGCGACCCGCGCCCGCAACCCGTCGTCGGAGCTGTCCGACGACCGCACGACGCCGTCCTGGTACGTCGCGGTGGCCCCTCGGCAACGGGCGCCGGCTCCGTCGACCTGGACGTCAGGGTGCGGCTCCAGCAGGCCGCGCAGGTCGCTGGCGACGTAGGTCGGGCGGCTGCCCGATGGCGCCTGCACCAGCTGCTCGACGTCGGCCAGCCCGGTGAGCACCAGCAGGCTGTCCGCACCGCCTCGCACGGCCCCGAGAATGTCGGTGTCCAGCCGGTCCCCCACCACCAGCGGGCGGGTTGCGCCGACCCGCTCCATCGAGAGCCGGTGCAGCGCCGGGTCCGGCTTGCCGGCGACGAGCGGCTCCCTGCCGGTGACCGCGCGCAGCGCGGCGACGAACGCACCGTTGCCCGGCAACGGTCCGCGCGGCGTCGGCAGGGTGGTGTCGGTGTTGCCGGCGACCCACAGGGCGCCGCGCTGCAGAGCGACGGCGGCCTCGGCGAGCTCCGGCCAGCCGATCGTCTGCGACAGCCCCTGCACCACCGCCACCGGACCCTGCTCCCCCGCCTCGTCCACGGTCCGCACCGGCCGCAGGCCGACGCCCGCGACCTCGTCGGCCAGCGCGTCGCTCCCGACCACCAGGACGGCCGCTCCCGGAGACAGGTGCAGCGCCAGCATGCGTGCTGCGGCCTGCGCGCTGGTGACCACGTCCGCGGGCTCCGCCGGGATGCCGAGGGAGGCCAGCTGCTCGGCCACGACCGCGGGTGCGCGCGAGGCGTTGTTGGTGACGTAGGCGAAGCGCATACCCGCCGCACGGGCCGCGGCCACGGTCGCGGCGGCGTGCACGACCGGCTCGTCGCCGAGGTAGAGCACGCCGTCCAGATCGCAGAGCACCGCGTCGTAACGGTCGGTGAGCGGCCGGTCACAGGAGCCGAGCCGGTGGCCCCGCTCCGTCAAGGTGGTCAGCGCTGTGCCGCAGTCAGCGCTGCGCGCGCGCCGCGCAGCGCAGTCGAGTAGTAGGCGATGTCCGGGCGCATCGCCGCCGCCAGCGCCAGATGCTCCACCGCCGACTTCAGGTCGCCGGCCTTGGTGGCGGCCAGGCCGAGGCCGAACTGCGCGTAGTCGTCCGCCGGATTGACCGAGATGATCCACTCGAAGTTCTCGCGGGCCTCGTCGTACATCCCGATGTCGAACTGCGAACGGGCCAACGCCTCGCGGATCGCACGCGATTCCGGCTCGGCCTGGGCGCAGTGGCTGAGCAGCTGGACGGCCGCGTTGGTGTCACCGTTGTCGAGCAGGTCGCAGCCGCGGATGTACCAGTCGTAGACCTCACCGGAAGGCACCACGTCGGCCGGCGGCGGCGGCAGGTCGGAGAACGGGCGCGGGCGCTCCTCGTCGGGCGCGCGCGGGTCGTACCTCGGGTCGTACCGGCTCTCAGACACGCCGTCTCCTCCTGGGTCGTCCTCGTCGTGCGGTGCGGGCCGCACCTCTAGTGTCGCCGCATGAGCATCGGCAGCCTCCAGAGCGGGCCTGGGCCCGAGGACCCGTCACCTGTGGGTCCCGCGTCCTGCTCCCTTCCCCGTCCGGGCGGCCTGGTGCTCTCGCCCTTCCGGGCGCTGCGCTACGACCCGGCGCTCTCCGGCGGCCTGGCCGCACTGACCTCCCCGCCGTACGACGTGATCGACGCCGACGGGGTGGCCGCGCTCGAGGCAGTCAGCGAGCACAACGTCGTACGCCTCATCCTCCCACGCGACGGCACCGATGCCCGGCAGGACCGCTACGCGCGGGCCGCGGCGACGCTGCGGCGGTGGCGGGCGGACGGCATCCTGGTGCCCGATCCCGAGCCCGCGCTGTATGTGTACGAGCAGGCGGCCCCGGACGGCCACGTGCAGCGTGGGCTGCTCGGGGCACTCGCCCTCACTCCACCCGAGGACGAGATCGTCCTGCCGCACGAGAACACGATGGCCGGACCGGTCAGCGACCGGCTGGCGCTCTACACGGCGGCCGACGCCGACCTCGAGCCGATCTTCCTGGTGTACGACGGCGGCGGCGCGGCGAGCCGGGCCGTCGCGTCGGTGGACGACCCGGGCCCCGGCGACACCGGTCCGGCGCTGCTGGCGGACGCGGTCCTCGCCGACGGCCTGCGACACCGGCTGTGGGCGCTCAGTGACCGCGCGGCACTGGCCGCCGTCGCCGACGACCTGCACCCCCGCAGGGCGCTGATCGCCGACGGGCACCACCGCTACGCCACCTACCTGCGCCGCCAGGCGGCACGACACGAGGCCGGCGCCGGGCCCGGTCCGTGGGATTTCGGGCTGTGTCTGCTGGTGGACGCCACCGCGTTCGGCCCGCAGGTGCATCCCATCCATCGCTACCTCCCCGGGGTGCCGGCCGCCGAGCTCGCGCTCCGCACCGCCGTAGGCGCGGCCGTACGCCGGCTGACCGGCGGGCTGGACGAGGCGCTGGCGACCCTGGCCGAAGCCGGCACCCGCGGTGCGGCCTTCCTGCTCTCCTCCGGTGACGGCGCCGAGTTGCACCTGGTCACCGAACCCGACCCGGCGCAGCTCGCCGCGGCGGTGCCGCCCGGCCGCTCGGCCGCCTGGGCAGCGCTGGACGTCAGCGTGCTGCACGCCTACCTGGTGACCGCGCTGTGGGGCCTGCCCGACGACATCGAGCACGTCGGCTACGAGCACTCGGCCGAGGCGGCGCTCGCCGCCGCCTCCCGCACCGGTGGGACGGCCGTGCTGCTCAACCCGACGCCGGTCGAGGCGGTCGCCGCGGTTGCCGGAGCGGGCGAGCGGATGCCCCGCAAGTCGACGTTGTTCACGCCCAAGCCCAGCACCGGCCTGGTCATCCGCGACCACCGAGACGCCTGAACGCGTCTGCAGCGCCGCCTGGAGGAGAGTCCTACGGCGGCTGGCGGCTCCTACGCCGACTCGCGACGGGTCCCACGGCAGCTGGCGGCGGGTCTACGCCGACTCGCGACGGGCGAGCCGACGCAGCTGCCCGACCTCCACCTCGGTGCGGCTCGTCGCCCCCGCCCCGGCCCGCCAGAAACGCCGCCGCAGCGCCCCCTCGACGTGCACGATGTCGCCATCCACCAGCCTGCGCGCCTTGCTGCGCAGCGCCGCCGTCCATGCAACACAGTCAAGCGTGTCGATCGCGATCCGGCGCACCCCCTCCGGCGGGGCCCGCCGCGGCGCCGGACGGTCGACGATCACCCGCCACGACACCAGCGCATCCCCACTGGGCAGCTCACGCTCCTGCGGCGCCCCCGACACCCGGCCGACGAGCAGCACCTCGTTGCGTCCGACCGTGGCCGGCTGCGCCTCCTCCTGCACCTGCGCCTGCACTGCCCGTGCCGCCATCGCACCGCTCCTCCCTCCGCCGCCACCGACGGGCGGCCAGGAACGACGATGCGACGCCCCGAGCTGTCGGGTGCGGTGTGCCCGCCCGCATGTGGACGAGCAGCCTCCCTGTGGACGCGCGTCGCCACAGGGCGACCTGCGCCCGCTCCGGGTCCGTACCGGGAGCGAGGACGTGCACGTCCGGCCGCACCGTCCGGATCGAACCGCCGATGCCGCACGGTGTTGACGTCGCCGTGCAGCCGGTCAGGGCAGGTGCACGTCCTCCCTCCCACGCAGAGCAGGTCGGCGTGGGTGCCGCGGGCTAATCGAACAGGGTCGGGTGCTCCTCGTCCCCGGCCGGGGCGGCGATGAAGGGCGGCGGCACGACGCCGCTGCGCGGGGATTCTGCAATCCCCGGTGTCCCGCGGCTCCGGGTTGCCCCGCCGCTGTCCGGTCCGGCGCCCAGCAGCGGGGCAGGCGGCTCAGCAGGCGGCTCAGCAGGCGCTTCAGCAGGCACCTGGGCCAGGGGCTGCATGCTGCGGGCGTACTCCGCCAGCTCCTGCGGGCCCGGCACATCCTCCCGCTCTGCAGGCTCGTCCCCGTCGAGGTCCTCCAGAACGACCCCGTCGAGCCCGAGGACCCGGTCGCCGGCATCGGTGGCCCCGTGGAGGTCGACGTCGGCCGCTCGCGCGAACCAGTCCCTCGCCTCCGCCGTCCGCCCTGCCGCCAGCAGGGCGTCGGCGTAGGCATACCAGAGCCGGGCCGCCCACGGCCGCTTCTCGCTTGTCCGACGAGCCGGATCCTGCAGCGTGAGCACCGCGGCATCGTGCTGCCCGAGGTCACGACGCGCACCGGCGAGCACGATGACCAACTCCACCCGCTGGTCCTGACTCAGCCGGGCTACGTCCGGGTCATCGGCGTAGGCCAGCGCACGCTCCGGCCGACCCAGGGCCCGCTCGCAGTCGGCACAGATGCCCAGGTGGTCCGGCTGGCCGGTGATCCGCCGGGCAGCGCGGAGTTCGGACAGCGCCTCCGGCCACTCCCCGGCCGCGTAGGCAGCCAGCCCGGCCGCCTCGCGCACCACGCCGATCCGCCCGGCCAGCGCGCGAGCTGCGCGAGCGTGGGTCAGCGCCCGGTCCGGCTCCTCGTCGAGCAACTGTCCCGTGACGACGAGGTGGCGGGCCACCAGGTCCCCGGTCTCGCGTGAAAGGCTGCGCAGCTCCTTACGCACCTCCGGGTCGAGCATGCGCGGGTCGATGTCGTCCGGCAGGGCCACGCGGGTGGCCTTGCGACGCTCCTCGCGCCGCGGGTCGTACACCCGCTGCTCGAGCTGCTCGCGGCTCACGTCGGGCCGCCCGGCAGACGGACGGCCGCCCTGCTGCCTCGCCTTCTGGGGGTTTCCGCGAGCACCCGCGGCTGGCCCACCGGATGGCCGGCCGGACCGCCCGCCCCGGGCGGGATCACCCGGCGGGACGTCTCCCCGAGCGGGCCGGGCGGCGCGGCCCGCCCCCCGGCCCCCCAGGCCCGGCCGCGATGGTGCGGCGCCCGGGCCAGAGCGTGCCGGTCGCGCAGCGCGGCCGGCACCGCCTCCTACAGCATCCTCCTGGGGAACCACCATGCTGTCCTGCCTCCTGCGGCATATCTTGGGCCCATACGCGACGAGGCCCATCCACTGGGTGGATGGGCCTCGTCAAAGATTGTCCGGCGACGTCCTACTCTCCCACACAGTCTCCCGTGCAGTACCATCGGCGCTGAAAGGCTTAGCTTCCGGGTTCGGAATGGAGCCGGGCGTTTCCCTTTCGCCATGGTCGCCGTAACTCTATGGAGATGTGGTGGTGCACCCGCTTCCCGCGTGGTCGTTGCGGGAAGTGGTTCGGGTTCCCGACCGCTTCTCGGGAACCGCACAGTGGACGCGCATGCCTTTCCGGCGGAGCCGGAGTCAGCAGCAGTTTGTGGTCAAGCCCTCGGCCTATTAGTACCGGTCAGCTGCACCGATTGCTCGGCTTCCACTTCCGGCCTATCAACCCGATGGTCTAGTCGGGGGCCTTACCAGGTTGACCCTGTGGGAGACCTCATCTTGAAGCGAGCTTCCCGCTTAGATGCTTTCAGCGGTTATCCCTGCCGAACGTAGCTAAACAGCAGTGCCGTTGGCACGACAACTGTCACACCAGAGGTTCGTCCGTCCCGGTCCTCTCGTACTAGGGACAGCTCTTCTCAAGTCTCCTGCGCGCGCGGCGGATAGGGACCGAACTGTCTCACGACGTTCTAAACCCAGCTCGCGTGCCACTTTAATGGGCGAACAGCCCAACCCTTGGGACCTACTCCAGCCCCAGGATGTGACGAGCCGACATCGAGGTGCCAAACCTTGCCGTCGATATGGACTCTTGGGCAAGATCAGCCTGTTATCCCCGGGGTACCTTTTATCCGTTGAGCGACACCGCTTCCACAAGCCAGTGCCGGATCACTAGTCCCGACTTTCGTCCCTGCTCGACATGTCTGTCTCACAGTCAAGCTCCCTTGTGCACTTGCACTCGACACCTGATTGCCAACCAGGCTGAGGGAACCTTTGGGCGCCTCCGTTACATTTTTGGAGGCAACCGCCCCAGTTAAACTACCCACCTGACACTGTCCCTGATCCGGATCACGGACCGAGGTTAGACATCCAATTCGACCAGAGTGGTATTTCAACGGCGACTCCACCTGAACTGGCGTCCAAGCTTCACAGTCTCCCACCTATCCTACACAAGCCGAACCGAACACCAATATCAAGCTATAGTAAAGGTCCCGGGGTCTTTCCGTCCTGCCGCGCGTAACGAGCATCTTTACTCGTAGTGCAATTTCGCCGAGCCTATGGTTGAGACAGTCGAGAAGTCGTTACGCCATTCGTGCAGGTCGGAACTTACCCGACAAGGAATTTCGCTA